>NZ_JBFUKT010000018.1:0-33292 GCF_056400705.1 Paenisporosarcina sp. P5_A11 | reverse complement strand
CGTCTTGACCGATACCCATCCGTTCCCCAGCGACCTTCTGCGTCAAATCCTCGATATACACAAGCCGTAATGCCTCCGCTTGCCTAGCCGTCAATGACGCTCTTTCAACGGCTATCTCGAAGTCGACAAGCGTGTCACTGGCGTTGGTGTCTCCGACGTATCTGCGTTCTTTTAATGCGTGGTAGTTACGTAATATCGCTTTAGCCTCGCTTAACTGCGTCAATTAATCGCCCACTTCCGTTTTAATAGTTGTATAAATCCGTTCACATAGCGTATACTTACGTTATAAACGTTAAATTACAGGAGGACTCCGATATGTCTAAAGTAAAACCGCAATTCAATTTAGAGCCGATTACCGACGTAGATGTCGTAGGACAGGGACGTCGTGGAGGCGTATGGGTCACGCTTGACAAGCAAGGTCGCCTCGCGTTGTCTTCCGAGTACCGCGCTAAAATCGGCATTAAAGGCTATTCCGCGCATTTATATATTGCCGTCGACCCTGCGCAAATGACGATCGCCATCGTTAAGCAGGACATCACGCGTACGGTTGCCAACGCAGCAGCGCTTAAAGTGCAGAAGGACGGCTACGTATATGCGCGTGCCGTATTTGCGAAGTTAGCGCTAAAGGCGGAAGATGGTCCGTATCGATTTACGTATCTTGGACCGATTGACCACGATGGCACGCGTTGGGACGGGTTTAAGTTAACGTGAACTAATGGCGACTATATGCTCGCAGAGGTCCGTAGGTATGCGCGATCGTTCGAGGCTGTTCTTTAAGCCTTGCGTACCTGTCTTCGACCCTCGCGGCGCTGCTTCGTGACACGGCATTCCGTTTTTGCACATCGGCCGGAAGTCAGGCGAAGGATGATTCGTCCATATATCCGTCGGTTTCATACGTGTGTCACCGTATTGGCAGTAGGTTACGGTATGACGCGGTAAGTCTTGCATGAACGTCATTTTCCGCATACCTCCGCGTGGATTCTCGATGAAGTAATACGTCGGGTCTAATTCGCGGATTAATCGCAATAAATTAGCGTTTACGCCGTCGGACAACTTCGCATAGTCGCTCTTTGGCGCTAAGTTTCCGTTTTCTTCGCGTGTTCGATGATGCGATATTGCTGCGATGGAATACGATGTGCAGTCGGGCGACGCCCATATGACGTCAGGCTTAGCGAACCGGTCGAGAATGTCCTGCGCTGTTATATTACCGATATCTACGTACCAATCGATATCCGGATGCCTTTCGTCCCACTCAACGCTGAATACTTCGTGTCCTTGCGCCTCAAACGCTTTACCGATAGACCGTGTGCCAGCGAACAATTCTAGGATCCTCATACGCTCGCCCCTTTCCGTATCTCTTCGATAAGTCCGTCGACCTTGCGCACCAATTCCGCATAATCTCCGTCATTAACTATCTCTGCGTCAACGTTAAATCCGTCAACTTCCGTTTCTGTCGGATGGCTCAACGCTTCATAATCGAATACATCACCGACTGCCTGCGCTCTTGCAATGCGGGCGCTTTCCGGTGCTACTACGCGGACAATCGTAAAACCGTTACGCCTAGCCCAATCGATTTCATTCGCTTGCCTCGCGTCTGTGATGACGATGCCTTGCGTTGTCTTACGGTCAAGCGCATATTCGACGGAACGCTCAACGTGTTTAATCCATACGCCCTCGTCGTATTCGCGCATTACGTTCATAAACTGGTAGAGCGCGCGTGGCTTCGGTGTGCGAGGTACGTCCGGGAATATATCGTGAGCGCTCGCCTTAAGCGCAGTTCCGAATGCGAACGATTGAAAGCCGTATTGCGTGACTAGGCGTGTGGCTACGGTGTCTTTACCCGAGCGCATCTTACCGACGAATGCGAGTTTTATTACGGGAGACGACGTCACAACTTCGAAGTAACTCGATAAGCTATCGTGTGAAATCGTATCCATGTTATCGTCGTCAGCATCGTCATCTACGTAGTGGTACGTGATGCGCCCGTCTGTTGTGGAACCGCCGTCTACACGACCGATTTCATATACGCTACCTCTCGTTGTTGACGTGCTGTAGTGCGCGATGCAACGGATTTTATTGCCTACGTTAAGTATCGTCATCTATTCCGCCCCTTTCGTTTTAACGAGTGCTTCCACGCTTAACGGGAAATGTTCACGAGTTAATTCGAGTACCGCCTTTGCATATTGTTGGAATTCGTACTGGCTATCGGATGCTAAACGCTGATTCAGCATGTGACAGACGGCTTGTAGTGACGCAGTGTAGCGCCATCTCACCATTAAGCCATACGCAGGTATGAATAGACGCGCCTGTTCGGGTGCAATTCCGGCAGCTAACGCTTCTTCGTAAAGTCGTTCGCCTGCCTCCTGCATTATGCGTAGTTGCTTAGTCCATCGCATACCTTCTTCGGCTGTCAATGGTGCGCCCGATCCTTGCTTCGAGTTAGCCGGTTTGCTACGCCATTCTTCTGCGTTAGGTAAGTAATATTCCGTTTGTTCCGTAATGTATCTGCGAGATGATTCCGACCATGGCGTACCGTCTTCGATGTGCGCTGAATCAATTGCATATCGCCACCATTGACGGGCTATTACGAGTGGGGCGAATACTTCGAATTGTAGCCGTGGGTGTCTGAATGGCGCTAAATGACCCTCGCGGGCTAAGAACGCTATCAGTCGTTTATCTCCGTCTGTCAATTCCGATGATCCCTTGTCATACGAAGCACGGGCGTTATTTACGACCGATAAGTCGTCACCCATTACGTCTAGCAAGCGTACATATCCGTTATTTAATACCGTTATCTTTTCCGTCAATTATTCGTCCTCCTTATAGGTGCTTCCAACTGTCTTTATTTCGGATGTAATAGACATGGGTGGTTGATATTCCGAAATCTTTTGCAACGAACTTAGCTAGTCTTTCATCTTCTCTAATTAATAAAACTTGTTCAGAAGTGAGTTTCGTATTACCGTTAGTCGCACCTCTAGCCTGTCGGCCTTTCGAAGTTCTATCATCGGTATTATCTTGTACTGTTCCGATAGAAAGGTGTTTAGGGTTAATACAAGATGGATTGTCGCACGAATGTCGGACAACATGACCTTCCAGTATTTCTCCGACGCATTGTTCGTAAACTTTTCTATGAAGGTAAACCATTTTCTTTTTACCTCCCACTCTTCGGCAAACGCGAGTATATCCATCTTGGTCTTTTGAATGGGATATGACTTCATGGCATCCTTTTTCCGACACAAGATAAAGTATAGGTTTTAAGGGTCCTCCGCGTGGCAGACGTTCGTAGTTCTCCTTGAACTCGAAAGTGTTGTTATTCGACAATGTATCCCTCCTTATCGCTCTCACCGTTCTGCCTAGCGTGATTCTCCGCGTTCTTCTCCATATACAATCGGTGAATATCCGCAGGCGACATCCCGACTTCGCGTGACAACGATAATAGGAAATGCCACATATCGATTACCTCGCCTTGCAACGCATCCTTATCGATTTCCTTCGGATTCTTCCACCATTTCCAGTTAACTTCGCGTCTGATTTCGTCAATCTCCGATTCCATCGCGATAGTCAATCCGACTACCCATTCGTCAACCGTCTTATCTACGCGTCTTTCGTTAATGATCCGGYAATCGAGGTCTAGTTGCATTTCGTACATTTCCGTTAGGATATCCGCCTGCATCGGCGGAACCCCTTTCGGCATTGCCTTAAAGAAGCGTTTCAATTCGATGTCGTGTTCGTTTACGTTATTCATTCGTCGTCCTCCTTCGGGATTTTAGCTGCTAATCGGTTGTATGCGAGCAATGTTTCGCGAATGGCGTGTGTGTAATCGGCTTGTAATACGTGATTACCGCCTAGCCCACTTTGCGACTGCTTTCGTAATTCATCGGCAATTCGTTCTAACGCGTTCATTTCGTTAATCGTGTGACCGTTTGGTCCGTATGTGCCGTGTTCATATCGCATTATTCGTCGTCCTCCGTTTCATCTTCCGGGTAATACTCTTCGTCATCGTCTTCGTCGTATTCGCTATTGTCCGGTACAAATCCGATTACATTCGTTTCCATAAACTGCTCGCCATGCGGATTGACCATCAGTTGCAAATCGAGGTCGCCATCGCCTACTGACGCGAGAAAGGCGTTTAACTTACCGCCTACGCCTTCTAATTCGTCGATGTGGTTAACGTTTATTCCGACCGTGTATTTACGCATTGGCATTAACCTCCTCAATCGTATGTTTTACGCGGTCGCCGTGGTTCGACCATTCTCCGCGATAGTTTGTTACGAGTTTATGGAACGTCGCCTTTTCGCCTTCGTAATGGCGCATGTATATTTCGAACGGTGTAAGTCCGCCGTATCGTTTCAGACGGTCATCATCGATTTGCAGCAGTGATCCGATAGTTACGACCTTGCACGTATTAGTTACGCGAGTGTATATCGTCTGCAATTCCGTAAGCGACATCGATTGAGCTTCGTCCAAGATAATGAACGCTTTGTCGTACGTGACGCCTCGCTCAAATGTCGGTGTAATTGCGAATGCTCTTTCGTCCATCGCTAACTTCTCGAATGTGCCGGGCTTTACGTAGTCGAGCGCTTTAATGAATGGCGACATGTGCGGGTCAGTTTTTTCTTTACCATCACCGGGTAGGAACCCGATATTCTTGCCGACGACTTCCGTGTTTCGGATATAGATAATGCGGTCGTATTCGCCTTTTTCAACGGCATAAGCACCGGCAAGTACCGCGAGCATTGTCTTACCAGTTCCGGCTGGGCTTTCGCAGAACACGCCTTGAACGATAGCAGGCGGAGTCCATAGCGACTGCATATACGCATATTGATGTTTGTCGCCTAATACGTCAAAGCCGCGTTCCTCTAACCATCTCCAACGGATATCCTCGTATTTCTTCGCCATTTAATCGTCCTCCCCTTCGAATGGTTTATATGGAAATACGTCTTCACTCGGTACGCCTTTCGCTTGCCAAACGGTGACTACAGGCGGTGCATGTTTCCGCTCGTAGCCCGTCAGTAATGCGCTTGTGATATCGGGGTGTTCTACGTTCATTAGCGTCGACCTCCGTTTCTTATAAATCGTCGAATCCGTTATCCTGTACGTTAACCTTTACGTATTGACGCGACTTCTGTTCGAAGAAATCGGATTTACCGAGGTCGACTTCCTCATACGCTCGTATCCACTTCATCGGATTCTTCCGTGGTGCGTCAGGGAACGCTGAATGTCCGTAGCCTAGCTGATTGCATCGTACGTTAGCGTAGAATTTAACGTACTGCTCAAGATCGTCCATCGATATACCGTCGATTTTGTCTCCGATTATTGAGCGACCCCAATCGATTTCTAATTCGGCAGCCTTGCGGAAAGTCTCGACTGTGAATTGGCGTAGTGAATCCGTGTCGTACTCGGGATTCTCCGCTAATACTTGACGGAATATCTTAACGAATAAATCGACGTGTAACTGTTCGTCACGGTTGATAAAATTTATCATCGTAGAGGTAGCGACCATCTTCTGATTACGCGCTAAGTTGTAGAAGAACGCGAATCCGCTGTAGAAGAATAATCCTTCGAGAATAACGTCATATACGATTGATTCTAAGAAGTTTTTTATCGTAGGTTCTTCCGCAAATGCTCGATAGCCTTCCGTTACAAAGTCGTTTCGTTCACGCAAAGTCGGTTCTGACCGCCAGTAATCGAACACCTCGTTCTGTGTGCCACTAGGAACAAGCGACGATAATACGTATGAATACGAATGGTTATGAATAACCTCCTGTTGCGCCAATATAATCATTAACGCATTTAACGAAGAATCCGTTAGGTACTCCGCCACTTTACCTGCGTAGTCACTCTGAATCGAGTCAAGTAACGCAAGTAGTCCGATAATCTTTAAAAATGCGTCCTTTTCGGTATCGGTTAGCGAAGGGTACTGCTTAACATCGCCGGTCATACTAACTTCGTGAGGTACCCAAAAGTTAGCGAGCATCCGTTTATACTTCGGGTAAGCCCACGAATGCGCTACGTCATCCCAGTTCAGCACATTCGAAGATTCACCGTTGATAATTCCTGTTGAGCGGTTAGGTGCGTTTACATCCATAATCTTACGTTTGTTTATCGTCAAATCATCGTCCTCCGTTTCTTTATTGGCGCTGTATCACTGTACTGCGACTTAAAACTCACGACTTTCTTCTCTTCCTTTTTCAATAACGTCACTAATGATGTTCAGTTTTCCGTAAAGCCTCTGTTTTTCACTGTGTAGTTTTCCAATTTTTTCTTCCGCTAATTGGAGTACTTCAAGTATGTCGACAATGTCACTATCATCCATTCGTGATGCGAACTCTCCTCTTAATCTAAATTTCAAAAACTCAATTTCCTTCATTCTGCTTACCTCCTTCTACTTCGCTATATGTGTCTACTGTAGTTTACGAAGAACACCAAGAGCACTCCTCGATATCACTCGAAGTCGAACGGGTGTAATATGTCGTCTTGATACCCGATGCCCACGCGTCCATATGCAACGCTAGTAATTCTTTCGCTTGAATCTTATTTGTGACGTAGATATTAAACGATATGCCTTGGTCGATGTGGCKTTGTCGTGCTGCGTTCTGCTTAATGCTCCAGTGTTGGTCGATTAAATACGCTGACTTGTAGTAGCTGAACGTTTCCCAGTTAATATCCGGAACTGTTACCGGAATCTTATAGTCTTTCTTTTCTTCGCTGTATTCGATTTGGAATATCGGATCAATACTTGCCGTACTCCCTGCGATAGTTGCCGTTGACATATTCGGAGCAACCGCCATTAGATAGCCGTTACGAATACCGAACTCGGCTACTCGTTCCATTAATTCCGTCCAATCTTCGTCGTTTAGGTATTCGCGTTTCTCGAAGTACTCACCCGTTTGCCATTCGCTACCTTCAAACGCTGGGTACGCGCCTTTCTCTACCGCAAGTTCCATCGACGATTGAATCGTTAGGAATGCGATATGCTCGTAAAGTTCATCGGCGAACTCGACTGCCTCGTCCGATTCCCAGTGAATTCCTTTCAGCGCTAACAGGTGATGCCATCCGAATGTTCCGAGGCCAATCGCTCGATACTTCTGATTCGTTAATTGCGCCTGTTTAACTTCGATGTTATTTAAGTCGATTACGTTATCTAGCATACGAACTTGTATCGGTATCAAGCGTTCTAATACGTTATCAATTACGGCGCGCCCTAAGTTAATCGACGAAAGGTTACATACTACGAAGTCGCCCGGCGTCTTAACGGTGATAATCTTGCCGTCTTGCGTATAGATTTCGTCTACCGTTGTTGCGCTCATGTTTTGGAATATCTCCGTACATAAATTCGACGAGTAAACGATGCCTTCGTGCTTATTCGGATTCATTCGGTTCACTTCATCGCGGTAGAACATATACGGCATACCCGTTTCAAGTTGACTGCGCATAATACGTTTCATGATATCGATGGCAGCTACGCGCTCTTTCGAAATGTTTACGTTCTGTACGCACTCTTCGTATTTCTCACGGAATGTACCTTCGCCTTTAGACTCGTCGTAAAAGTCTTCCAACGAATACCCCGTCACCGTGCGGACTTCATGCGGATCGAATAAGTACCATTCGGCGCGCTTCTCGACTTGCTCCATGAATACATCCGGTAAGCATACGCCTGTGAATAAATCGTGCGTTCTCATGCGTTCGTCGCCGTTGTTCAGCCTCACGTCGAGGAAGGCGAATATGTCTTTGTGCCATACGTCTAAGTACGTTGCGATAGCGCCTTGTCGTTGTCCTAATTGGTCTACGCTGACTGCCGTATTGTTAAGTTGCTTCATCCACGGAATCACACCGCTCGATGCGCCTTTATGTCCGCGAATATCCGAGCCGCGACTACGTACCTTACCGAGATAAACGCCAATGCCTCCGCCTGCTTTCGATAAGTTCGCAACATCTGTGTTACTGTCGTTAATCGCTTGCAACGAGTCGTCTACCGTATCAATAAAGCATGACGATAGCTGACCGTAAGCCTTACCTGCGTTCGTTAGTGTCGGAGTAGCGACCGTCATGTACAGGTTACTTAGAGCCCAATACGATTCTTTTACGAATTCCATACGTTTGTCAGCCGGTTCTTTCGATTGCAAGTGCATCGCGATTATTAACCAACGTTCCTGCGGTAACTCAAACGTCTGTTTCGCTTTATCACGGGCAAGGTAACGATCGCTTAACGTTTTCAGTCCGATATACGTGAACAACTTATCGCGTTCTGAATCTATTAATCCGGCAAATTCGCGTATCTCTTCTTTCGAATATGTTTCGAGTAGATACGGAGAGTAGACACCGCCGTCAGTTAATGCCGTCAGTAGCGAATAGAAGTCGCCGTATTTCTTAGCTGCGTCATACACACGTGATTTACTCGCTTGTTTATATAACTCACGCGAATGTATATACGATGCTACGTACGTCCAGTTGGGCGAACCCATATCGATACGTTCAAGCGCTAGCATCGTTAGCAGGTGCGTGATTTGTTCCGCTTTGTATTCCGGTTTAGCGGTGATATTAGCGATTGCTTTTTCCGTATATTCTTTAACGTTTAACTTCGTATGGTTACGTGTTGCCGATTGTATGAACGCCACTAGACGTGGTTCATCGAAAGGTAATGATCGTTTCCCGTTGTTCTTCGTAATATTTGTCAAATAATCGCTCCCCTTCGTATGCTTCGCTTAATATTTATCGTTAGTCTTTAGGTGCTCGCGCTTTACGTTATCAATCGCGATTTGCGTAGCCTTCTCTTCTTCACGTAATTCGAGTAACCTGCGTTCCGCCCGTTTGATATCGAGGCGAATTTCGTCTTGCTTATTCTCTAAGGCGTCAACGAATTTAGCGTAGTCGTATGTCATATCGTTATCACTCCTTTTTGCATTAAATACGTGATGCCTACCGCAGCACTATCGGATTCGTCGTCCGTAGCAAAGTAGTCCGCGTCTTCGATACGCAGTATCCGCATGACCTCTGTCGCAACTTCGCCCTTACTTGCCTTACCTCTGCCTGTTATCGCCTTCTTGACCGTCGTTGGCGGGATTTCTGCGACGGTATGCCCGTAGATATGAGCCACCATATCAGAACATCCCACGACTTTGAACAACGCCTGCGTTACTGCCGGAAATCGCGAGAATCCCTTTTCCCGGACGACGTGCTCCGGAGAGTACGCTTTGAAATAACGCTCAATCTCGTCGCTTATTTGACATAGTCGGCGACCGTGTGAGTGCATGGCGAGTGTGGGCACATGTGAAACCTCAAGGATGATAGGTATGCCTTCGGATGTTACCGCAATCACTGCGATTCCTGACGATTTTAAACTAAGATCGAGTGCGAGTGTTATATGTTTAAAACCCACCAATTCCCAATCCCCCTTTAATTTTGTGAATTTTAAGAAACATGGTTCCAACTCCTCCTGTATAAAATATTAGCGATTGTCGTTATACCTACCCCGAAAGTGTCAGCCATTTCTCGCCGCGTAATATTACCGCCGTGGCCTATTGTGTTTTTCCTAATAAACCTAACATTTTCTTCAGTTAATATTGCGGAAGAATTATTCTCGCCCTGCACTTTTCCGTTCTTGTTTGAACTCGCTGGATTAAACCCTGTAGCAAGTGCGTGTCGGTAGTTTTCACTGTGCGTAGCCCACTCTAAATTGCTTACATGGTTGTTAGTTTTACACCTATCTTGATGGTTAACTGTCCTCTTGTTATCTAAATTAGGTATAAAACTCTCTGCTACTAGTCTGTGGATAGTAAAGGTCTTTGGTTTTCCGTGTTTAAGTARACTGACGGTTGGGTAACCCGCCCCGCCTATACCGGCTTTCAAGACCTTTGGTTCCACGTTGTATTTCAATCCGTCTTTTCCTACAATGATCCTCGCTAATGACCGGACATTCCCCAAGTTAGAAACTTCGTAATATCCTTCGTAATCCTTTATCGTTCTCCACACTTCCGACATAGTCATCCATCCTTTCAATACTCGGCGTCGGTGTCGTCCGTGATTACGTCGCCAGTTTTCTGCGGGGCAAAGTACGAGCGCCCTAGCCCCTCGACGATAACCTCGTTACCATTCGTAACCTTTTCGATTCTAGCCGGAGCAAACTCTCGGCCGTTATATGCGAAGAACTTAACGACTTGCCCCACGACAACCTCCGTAGGCTGAACCGCCTTGGTAAATTCCGCCACGCCAACGCCTAACGCCCGCCCTAATGCGATAGCCTTTCCGATGTCAGCGTTGAATACGTCTGACGGGTCGCATTTGGCGATTCCTCTATTGTGAACCGTACCGGAATTTACTCCTTTCGCTAGTAACGTAACTGCGCGTTTTTCTTTATTGACGATGAATTCTACGTCGCATACGGCCCGCCCGAACTCTATACCTTCGATACCCCCTGATAAGGCGTTCTTTTGCGTATGTTCCGCCACAAACGCCTTCGCACGCTTAATCACGTCAGCACGTTGCTCGTTCTTCGATTTTTCCGGCGTAGGGTATGTCGCTAATAACGCTTCGAGTGACGGCTTTGCCTTGCGTTTAATATCCGCCACTATCTCGTCGACTTCCGCTGACTCACGTTCGAAGCGTGCGGTATTCGGATACTTGCCTGCGGCTTCCAGCGCCTCGACTTTCGCTTTTAACGTAGCGACTTCCGTTTCGAGTGCCGAGATGCGTTCGGACTTCTTCGGTGCGGGCGGTGTTTCTACGATGACTTCGTATTCAGAGTGGAATAATCCGACTCCGTGTTCTGTTATAAAGATACCTGCGCTGAAAGAATCGTAAACCGTTCTAATATCGCCATTAGCGTATCTACCTCCTGTGGAAAATGCGCCCGTAATCAGAATGCGCTCACCTACGTTAGCCTTACGTTTCTCCGTCTTCATCATTGACCGCCTCCGTTTCTAGTTTGCGTAATAAAGTCGAGCGCATCGCGGTAATCTCGCTTCGTCTTATCGGATAGCCCCGACTGCATGACCGCCTTGACTTGCGTTTTAATGCCGGTGTATTCCTCGTCGGATAGCGATAAGGCGCACGCTGTCTTGAAGTTGTTGAACGTGAAATTCGATAAGTCTATCGGCGGTGGCGTCTTCGTACGGACTGCCTCGCTGACTGACGTTAGATAATCGAATAGTTCCGCTCTATCTGCGTCGGTAAACGTCAAGCCGAATGCGCGAATGTCAGGCGTCTTGATAGCGTCTTCCTCCGATATGACCCATCCTTTTTTCGACGCGTTAACGTAGAGGATGATGAAGTGATCGACTCCGTACATTTCCGAATAGGCTATCGTCTGCTTGACGTGCTTGGCGTCGGGTTCACGCATCGAGTATAGCGACGTACGTGCTGACGTTGTTTGTTTACTCTTGACTTCGAGTCCGATACGTAGCACCGTACCGTCGTCCTGCGTGTATTCCATAATGCCGTCGGGCAATCCGAATAGGTAGAACGAATGACCTTCGTGTGTGACCGGTTTGTTCGTCTTAGCGAAGTCTTCAAACATCGGACGCCCTTGCGCGTCTTTCTCGAAACGGAATCGCGTCTTTAAATTACGTTCAGCGTAGAGTAAATCGCGTTGTATAATATCGCCGATTTTTGTACCGACCGATTGCCAGCGTCCTTGATGCGGAGGCTTCGGAAAGGCGTCCTTCTTCGCGCCTATCGCCTTCATATAGAGTTCACGCGGACAGCTATTCGCGCTTGACGGTGAGTAGTACGGCTTCTTCGGAAATACGTTAGGCGCATCCGCATACCATCGATGTATCTGCGTGTCTAGCGCGTTGTCCCACGTTTCAGCCTTCGAGTGTACTGCGTTTAATGTAGCGATGAACTCCTCCGCGATTGCTTCGATGTCTATACCGTTTACTTCCGATTGCTTGCCGTATAATGCGTTTAGCGCTTCCGTCAAATTATCGACTCCCCTTTTCTATTTCGTGTCTGATTCCGTACTCCGCGGAAGTTATTGCGGATAATATCGTCATTACCGCGAAATCGAAGTCTTCCGTGATAAAGAATAACGCTAGAAATATCAACGTAACAATTGCCGTTATTGCCGAATATGTGTTGTGTTTCATTCTTCCGCCTCCTTCGTTATCTCCTGCAATTCCTTAGCTGCGAATTTACCGACTTCTGCTTTCGTATAGTTGTGCATTATTCTCCGCGCTTCCTTCTCCGCGTTTGCCCTCGTCATATACGTTTTTATCTGACTGTCCTTGTAATATCGGTTAGGCTCACCGTCGACTAAGATAACGTAATCCTTCTCGTACCTCATTATTCCGCCTCCTATTCGTCCTTCATTGTGATAAGTACGTCAATATCACCGATTCCTTCGTGTGTATAGACGATGCGGTATGCGCTATCTACTTCGACCATTTCGCCTTCCTCCGTGTCTTCTACGTATACAATTCCGTTAGCATCGAATTCTTTTAAGCGTTCGATTAATTCTCCGACTGTCATTCGTCCGCCTCCTCTTTCGTTTTAACAACGTTCAACTCCACGTTAACGTCGTTCTTCAAGTACATCGCTGTCACCTTCGCTACTAATACGTAGACGACCGTCTGCCAGTACGTAAGGGGTACGCCGTAGTGATTAGCGACCGCCCATATCGTCAAGGCTACGGCAGGTGCGAGTAGTAGTCCCGCGATCATCGTGATTCCTTCGCATAATCAACCGCGTCCATGACTTCTTCGGCGCTGACCATTCCGTTTAGTCGCGTAATTTCTACGCCGTTACGCTCAAATACGAGTACCGGAACTGACGTAATTTCGTATCGGCGTATCAAATCGTGCTCCAATACGATGTCGTGTTCCGATACGACTGCGTTGGCTTTCGCTAGCTGATCCGCGATGCTTTCGAGCATGTATCCGAGGACTGCGCACGGTCGACATCCGGGTTTAGATAGCTTGCGGATGATGATTTCCGTTGGTTTCGTGATTTCGTTTGTCATGCGGTTTCCTCCTCAATGATATTTAACCTTGCGAATTCTCCGAATAAGTCTAACGCCCAAAAGTTATACATTCGTGCAGCGTCGTGTGGATTATCGAAGTAACCTAAGTGAGACTGCCCTTTTCCTAATTGGACGTATGCTTTGTACTTCTCATATCCCTTAACCTTCGCCACTCCTTTATATCCGGATCGGTTAGTAATCGGTGTTTTCCTATTGCGTGAGTTTTCCTCGTGAGTAGCGAGTCTAATGTTGCAACGCCTATTGTCGAGTTTGTCTCCGTTAATATGGTCGACTAATTCACATTTCTTTGCTCCTAAGATAATTCGGTGTAATAAGAAATGATGGCGGACACCCTCAACACACGGGCGAGCACGTACATAACCGGTTCTACCTAAATCCCATGTATATTTAGAAAGTTCGCGAAAATCCTCGTCGTCTACCAAGATGACATCGCCTTTATTCGTAATAATTTCTTTAGTCAGTTTAATTCCTCCGTTTCTTTATTGGCGAACCAGTTATCGACCGTTATACCCCCACCCCATACACGCATGACTTCGATGTCAGTCCCATTCTTTACCTCTCCGAACTGATACGAATTAAGCATTACATCTTCGATGACTGCGATATCCTCACGGGTAAAGTCTTCCGGTATTTCGAACAGTAATTCGTCGTGACATGAACTCCACAGATGCCATCCGTCACGTTTCCGACATTCTTCATGTGCTCGAATCATCGTTACCTTCGTCTGAATGGCCGAACTCCCTTGGACACGTGCGTTTGTTGCTTGGCGGATAGAACCGCCTATCTTTCCGTTGTGCCTCTTGTCTTCCGCGTATTTCGGATCATCGTATTTACCGTATGGAATATTCTTACGTGTGCCTTTAGCTTCGGGTAGTCGTCGTTTACGCTGCTCTTTGTCCATCCATACGTAGCCGTTCTTCTTAACGAATTCCGTATTTCCGGTAATCCACGAACCAAGCGAAGGAAGCGACTTCCATAACTTGCTCATGAAGTCTTCCGCCTCTTTCTTCGGAACGCCTAACCACTCACCTAACGTAAAACCACTTGCGCCGTATAGCGCAGCTAACCACGCAACCTTCATTTTCTTGCGCCATTCCGTGTCCTCACCGTCAGCCGTTTTATAAACTTCTTCGTAAGGCAATCCCGTAAACTCTACTGCGAGATTAGCGTAAGGGTCTTTGTTTTCTACGAACGCCTTTATTAGCGCAGGCTCTTTAGATAGGTACGCTACACATCGTATTTCCTGCGCCTTGAAATCGGCACCTACGATTACTTTTCCAGGCGGTGYCACGAACATCTTACGGGCGTTCTTCGGTTGATTCTGAACGTTAAACGACTGATCGTCGCTATTGTCTTTATCCATGCCGGAACTGAATCGACCCGTCACCGTTCCCATCGGATTGTATCGAGAGTGCCATCGTTTCGTTACGGGATGTTGCTTCGTCGGTAGCGTATCTATATAAGTTCCGGATAACTTCGTAATGCGTCGATATTCTAGTAGCTTGTCGATAATTTCGTGCTTACTTCGCAATGGTTTAAGCGTTCGCTTAGCGTCAAGGTTCGGCAACTCCTTACCGATATGCTTCGATAGTGCTGGGCGTAATTGTTGCGGTGAATTTAAGTTCATCGGCTCGTCACTATCGTGATGCTTCGATAGTTCTGCGATTAGATACGCATGTAATTCGTTTGCCTGCGTTTGTAACTCATGACCGAACTTCTTCGCAAAGTCTAAGTCGAGTACGTAGCCGTTTCGTTCTAGTTCGACGATTACGTATAGCAACGGAACTTCCACCGTTTCATAGTAGCGAAGTACATTCGGCATTTTCTCCATATGCGACCGCTGAAACTCGTAAAGGCGCCATGTTAAGTCGGTGTCTTTAGCTGCGTAAACTAACGCAATGTCGAGAGGTACTTCTGCGAACTTAGCGTCTTTTCCGAATAGTTCAGCGAATGTATCGGAAGGTTCTCCGAGGTACTTAGTCGCTAGATTCTTCAACGCGTATGACGGTTCGTTTTCGTTTAGTACGTGCATCGCGGTCATTGTGTCCCAAGCTAATCCGTTTAACTCAATACCGTGTCGTTTGAACATGTTAATATCGTAGTTAGCGTTATGCAGTACCTTGCCGATTACATCCGATTCGATTAGTGTCCGTATCAGTTCTAACTTTTCTATCGGTAGCGCACGATCGTCGAGCGTTGGCTTGAACGGTATATAGTAGTGAGTGTCCGAACTTGGTAGCGTAATCGAAACGCCTACAATCACGTCGACATAAACGTCAAGGCCAGTCGTCTCCGTATCTACTGCTACTATCGGATTGTTCATCGCATTATACGGAACATTCGTTACCTTGCGGATTGCTTCGTCGTCAAGCAGTAGCACGTAGTTATCGGGTATGTTAGCGACTAAATCCGCGAGTTTCTGTTCACGTTGGCTCTCGGCAAGTATCGTATACAACCGTAGGCACTCCGCCTTCGAAAACCTTTTACCCGACGATTCCACCGCTCTGCCGATTGTGCCTTCGTCCATCGCACGCTTGACTTCGCGGAGTTTAACCGCGTCAGAGTCACCGTTTTTCATCGCAAGTATCCGTACCCAAGCGTCTGTAAGTGACTCCGTCGCTTTCACTTTACGGCCGACCGCATCCGTCAAGGCTTGCGCGGTGTCAGCGGACGGCTTTGCTGCGATGTTCAGCGTTAACTTCGGTTTGTTGTTTGGCGTCATGACTGCGCCCTCCTTTCGTTTAGTTGCGGTCGAGAAATTCGATATGTTCTCGTTTATATAGTCGCTCTTCCTCTGAATCTTCGAATACTACGTAATATTCTCCGTCCGAATCAATTCCATCGACGATTCCGACTTCACCAATGTTAGACATTCCGAAAACGCTCAAACCTATAACTCGCACTTTATCCCCGACTTTCAACGTGTCGACTACGGATTTGGCTTCTAGCGCGGCTAAACGTTCTTCAAGGGCAGTCACTCGGTTCATTAGCGACGAGTTTGTACTTTGCTCGCGATAGTAAACATTTTTAGTTTCCCCTTCGTAGTTTAAATCTACAGCGTTTAAATCTCCCTCATCGTCGATAAATTCCGGATCATCATCGGAATCAAGTCTAATAATTTCGTAAAACGCGCCTTTAGTTACGTCCGAGTATTTCCGTCCGGTGGTTTCTAGCATTAAGTCGCCAACCTGCGGTGGGGCATCCGTTTTCACGTAATTCGCACCGTTATATGCAATCTTCGTAATCTCACCGCCCGCCATATCCAACGTTTTCACATCGTTTAATTTCGCCAACTAAACCGCCTCGCTTTCCGTTTTTGATTGTGCGTATTCTAACCGCGTAGTTAACCGCGTCCACTTACCTTCGATTGCATCCGCTCGAACCCAATATTCGGTGATTTCGGTATTGTCGAACATGTAAACGTCGTTACCGATGACTCCGATAAATATGTCGCAGTCGTCTAAGCCGTAAACGATACCGCTGTTCTTCTTACCTTTCACGACGTAGTACGCAATGCCGTCCTTTTCACGGTAGAGCGCCGTCTTCACTTGAATACGTACGAGTTTACGTTCGCCTCTCCGTGTTATCGCAAGGTCGAACGGCTCTGGAACTGCGGGTTCCAAAACCGTATAACCGTTAGCGAGTAATGCCGTTATTGCGAGTAGTTCCGAGTGGCGACCGACTGCCGCCGTTGTCATTGGCGTCAAAACGGCAGGTCATCCGGATTAAGGTCATCGCCCGCAGTTGGTGCTTCCGTCTTGCTTGCGCCGATTAAAGCGATGTCAAAGCCGGCTTGCGTAAGTAGCTGTAACTGCTCCGAATCATCCGCTTCATATAGAAGACCGTCGAACAACGCCATATCGAATTGCTTGCCGTCATACTTGGCGTAGTTTTCACGTTGCTTCGGTGTCACTTCGTCGTCTTCCGGGTCAAGCGAAAGTGGCGACAGTAGAACCGACGTTGACGTTCCTTGGCCGTTCTTTTCGAGTTCGAACGCTACTTTAGCGAGTTTCTTCTCGTTCTTGCGGATAATCGTATGAATCGCCTGTGCTTGCGGCTTGCTTACGTCGATAATGATCGGCTCGCCTGTATCGAGGTCAATGAAGCCCATCGCGAAACGTTCTTTAGCGCGGTACTTATACGCCTCATTGCGTAGTTCCGTTTGCTTATCCTTGTCGCTCGTATCGAACGCTAGTTTCGAGTAGTATTCGCCCGCTTTGTCCCAAGCGCCGAGGTTATCTTGCGGATAGCCTTTCGCGTTGTATGTCGCTGGATTCTTCGCGGAAAACGAATTCACCTGCTTAAAGATTCCGAAGCTACGGAAGTGAATGAAATCCGTTTGTCCTAATACGCGGACTTTAAACGATGATCCGGATTTAAAGCTGCTGAATTCCATACCTCCGCCTGATTCGTTTGTTGCGTTTAAAGCGTTTAATGCGTCTACTCCGCTGTTGTAATTTGTCAATGATAGCGCCCCTTTGCGTAATGTTTTGTCAGACGTTGTGCTTTCGTAGGCGTCGACTTTCCTACGGTTTCCCCACGTCCGCAAACGACCCTAACGTCTAGCACCGGTCGTTAGAAGCGTTTGCCGACGTGTGGTCGGCGGTTGTTACTCTTCGGATACGTTTCTGCATTCACAAGCGTAAGATTCGAAGTGTACGTACGTTGCGATATCGTCATCATCTTGCGATATAATTCCGGTACCTCCGCACAACTCGCAGTCTTCAATATCCGGAAGTTTCTGCGCTTGACGCTTTAATTTATCGAAGTCTTTCATTCCGTCCGCCTCCTTCTATTAATAACCGATAAATCTACGCCACATTTTCCGCCAAGTTAAATGCGTCAAGTCCGTTGACTTCCGTGTACTTAACGCCTTCATAGATAACCCTCCGCATCTCTACGCATCTGCTCAAAGCGTTCTTTCACCGTCAGCAACTCGGCGAACACCGCTTGCCGACCGTTCTCCAATTCGTTAATCTTCGCTTCAATCGACGCTTGTGTCAGCGGATTTCTAGCGCGTGCTTTGTTTAACGCTAACGTCGCTATTTCGAATCCGATTTCAGCTTCGGCTAACGTTAACTTGCGTGTCTCTGTCGTAAACTGGCGACGTGCCTTTGCGATTTCCTTCGTGATGACTTCGCGCGCCTTTTCGATGATTGCGTTGTATCCGCTGACTTTCGGTTTAGCTACTGCTGTGATTTTCGTATGTTCTCCTTCGCCGTGTTTCGGCAATATCGTTACTATTACGTTTGACTTAGTGTCAACTACGAACATCGCGTCCTTACCGCTATGCTTGTATACTTTTTTACCGGTGGGCTGTTGCGTCGTTACATATAGCGCCGTTTCCATTAGTTGATTAAACCAGTTCTTCGCGTGTTCCTCCGCTACTCCAAATCTGATGCGTGCTTGCTCGACGGCATGTACTGACGGATTATATTTCATACGGTCAGCCTACTCTCACGGAGTATAATGGACGGTAGTAATCCGCTGAATCGCCGTCGTTGTCAATCGCACCGTTATAGTCGTATTCCGCTTGATGGCGGTCGTATAGTTTATTTTCGCCTAAAGTGAATCTTTCTTCCGTTTCATGCGTATACTTACTATAGAACATAATAAAAACCTCCGATTTTATATTTTAGTGAAAACGTGATATAATAACGGACGAAGAACTTAGGTGTAAATATACCGAGTTCGTTCGCACATAGTTAAATAGCCGTTGCGGATAAAACTCCGCGACATTCGGTTTTGAAACGTAAAATGAATTTGCGATGACTTTCGGCATTTCCCGATAAAACACTCGCCAAAGTGTGGGAAATCTCCTTATCATTTGTAAATCCATTTGCCCAAGCGTTCAAAATCAATTCTCTTCGACGGTCGCCCTTCGCCAAAAGGGTGATCGTTTCTTTAATTCCAATTACTTCCGATTCGACGTTCGCCAAAACATCTATCGGTTCATATTCTACATATTCTCCATCGTCATTTTCATGACCTATGTCTGAAAAGTTAGTCGAGTACTCTTTTTTGTTCTTCCTTATTAGAGCGTCCGCAGCTTCTCGATGTACCATTCTTGTGATATACCGTCTATTCTTTACGTTTGTTTCTTCAATTGATAAGTATTTACCAATCTTATTCAATGCCCTACTTTCGAATAAAGAAGTGTTGGTAAGTCTTCCTCTGAGTTTGTCTGAAGCTTTGTAAACTTCATTCAAAATCCATGAATGCTGATATGAAATTAATTGATAATCTATCATTTCATCCCTCCTACTTGTATATTCCCCACGATTTAAGTAATGTGGGACATCCTTTTAAAAATAATTTAACAATCCATGAAACTTTTACCATGTTATAATTGTAAGTATAAATGCGTATGTTGAGATAGTCAACATATTTATATTCACAATTTTCAGATAAAGAGGGAGAATGTATAATGTTATCATTTGAGCCACTTCGTATTTTAATGAAGGAAAGAGGAGTTTCGTCGTATAGATTACGTAAGGATTGTGGAATTTCTTCGAACGCTGCTACGGCGTTAAACAACGATCAACCGGTGCGTACTGAAACAATTGAAACCTTGTGTAAGTATTTCGATGTTCCTATTGAGAAGATTGTTGTATTTATTTCCGATAGTTCCGAATAACATTTTAAAATCAAGGCGCCGTAACTGGCGTCTTTTTTATTTCCAAGATTTATGCTAAACTACTCTGCGGAGGTGTGCGGCTATAGACGTCCAGTTGCGTTGTAAATTGCGCGACCGACGTAACGCCTTCGGTATTTCCCAGCAAAAGCTTGAAGACTTAACCGGCATTCCGTGTTCACGTATTTCGGTGTACGAGAATAATAAAGTCAAGATGTCCGTTGAAACTTCCGCTAAGTTTGCGCTCGCCTTAAACTGTACTATAGACGAGTTATTCGAGTACAAACGTTAATCGGTCGCGGGCGGTCTTTTATGTGGCCGTCTGCGGTATTGTTATGCCAAAACGTAATACGAACATGCGTTTCGGTAACTTTACCACGTATTCCCAACGCTGTAAACTAGAATTACCGAACATTAGCACATTTTGTCATAATTTGTTTAAAACCGGTACACGAAGTACTTGTTTTGTTAATTCGCGTAGTCCATCCGCTCCATTATTTCGTAACACATCGTTTGCATCCTTATGCCCATCGTCCGCCCACCGCAAGACCGCAAGCCTCACGTCATTCTGCAACGTACGCACCACGGTTTCATTAAATCGAGCGCCCGCCTTATCGTTATCGCCCGCAATTACGTATTTATTCGCTGGCATTTGTCGGATTATGTCCGCCTGTCGCCAATTAAAGGAAATTCCGCCAATCGCTACCGCTTGTATACCCGCTGTGTGCCAACTTAAAGCATCGATCTCCGCCTCACAGATTACGCAAGTACCTTCGCCGACTAAATCCGCGCCCCATACCGCTTGCCTAATCGGATAACCGCCTTTCTCGTAGAAGAACGTTTTACCACGTGTCGCACGGTACTTTACGTTAGCTAGCCGACCGTCCGGTAAATGCCACGGAATTGCTACAAATCCGGCATGACGCGACTTACCTACGCCTGCTCTCGCCTGTACCTCTGCGCTGATACCACGTTTTGTTAGATACGGACTTTGCGCTACTTCGATAAGGCTAGCGTCGAGTGGTCGGAAGGCTTTGCGTTCGCGTAAATGCGGAACGATTAAGCGTTGCCTTTCGATTGACTCTCCGAAGCCATTCGCTTCAAGCAAGTAGTCCTCCGTTTCCTCCGTGGTTTCATTACGTAGGAAGGCGAGTAGCTTAACGATTCCTCCGCTAGCCCATTCGGAATCATAGGCTCCTGAATCAGCGAACGCACCCGCATAATCGCCTTCTAAGTTAACGAAGAAACTCGGTGTCTTATCGTAGCGAAACGGACTGGCCGCGATTAGCTTATCGTGTGACCATCGCGGAGACAGCCATTCGAACGCTTCTAACTCGGATCGGATATCGATATTGACGGGTTGACTGCGGATTTTAACTATAGGCATCGTCCGCCTCCTTCGTAGTCTCCGTAATTTCAGTGATACCTAACCAAGCTGACGCGGTTTGCTCGTCTGTCATACTTTCGAATTCCGGTTGAGCGTAATCCATGTCGAGATGATAGTATATAAGACTCTTTATACTCACGTGTTTTTTTAACCCGTCGATTACTGCTTGTTGGTCGATTGTCACTTTTACGTTTTTCATTCCGTTTCCTCCTTCGTCCATACTTTTAAAATTTGTTATAATTTTACTAACTATTTATAACTACGACTAACATCTTTTAACTTCGGACTGCATAAGATGTAGAAAGATAAAAATTAAAAGGAGTCGATTCTAATGGCAAAGTATCACAATATTAATACGTCACTGTATACTACCGATGGTGGAGCCGCAGAACTTTGGGGACTTTCCGTTGAGTACGTTAAGTCTCTTTGCGCCGAGAATAAAATTATTTCTATAAAGATTGGCGAAACTTGGATTGTATATGAAGACCAACCCAACCCGAAGTCTACTACAATGTAGGCTTTTTATTATGCCTTCTTATACTCGTAAGACTTCAATACTTCACACATTCGTTAGTTGCTCACTCGTCCACTTTTGGACGAACTGTTCATTACCACTTCTGCCATTCTTTATGCTTTTGATACGCTAAAGGCAATTCTCGCTCGTATTTATACCATGTGTGAAATTTGTTTAGCGCAAAACCTGACCGATATAAGATAAATATAGTAAGTAATTGTAGAATGATAATTAACATTAATTCACTCCCTCA
This sequence comes from Paenisporosarcina sp. P5_A11, assembly GCF_056400705.1. Lineage (NCBI taxonomy): Bacteria > Bacillati > Bacillota > Bacilli > Caryophanales > Caryophanaceae > Paenisporosarcina > Paenisporosarcina sp. P5_A11. The sequence goes on along the minus strand of NZ_JBFUKT010000018.1, from coordinate 11,525 downwards.
CTTTCACAAATTAGATTCCTTATTGTGTCGACTTTAATACGTACTGTTCATTTACAACATTTATTTGCCCCCACCGTATTACCGTGTTTTGTACCGCACGTTTTACATATGCAATCTTTCGATACTTGTTCTAGTGCATATTTCATTCCATACTTACGATAATTTATTAAATCCTGTAAGAACTTATCTTGCATCATTTAATCACCTCACCTCTTCACCGTTTGGTGGAGCATTAAATTATTCGATGTAAAATATTTTTGTATCATTTCCGAAACCGTATACCTTTTGTTCGATAATATCAGCACTGTCGAATCCTGTAATCTGTTCGTAATCATGATAATACACATCACAATCGCCATGCTTTTCTATTAGTTTTTGTAAGTTCTCAATTACTTTCGTTGCTTTCAATGTTTTATCCACTCCTTCACCTTTTATGTCTACTGTGCATCAGAAATCGAAATCACTTACCGCCGACTCTCCGACTTCAAACTCGCGCACTATTCCGAAATTCGGCAGATACAGTAATTCGATTTCCGTTCCCTCTCCGCCATTTCTGCCCTTACCTATCTCGATTAACGCACGACCGTCTAGCGAATCTAATCCGAATGTGTTCGTAGCGTCTTCGAGGACTGCTTTCGTTTTCTTTATCTCCGCTCGTTTCGGCACACGTAACTCACGGTTGCCGTCTTCGTCACGGTCGTCTTTAACTTCTTCCGCTTGCGTAACTACGTGTATCACCGCATTTGTATATCCGGCAATTCTTCGGATTAACTTCGATGTATTCGCAACATCTCCGCCTGCCGTCTTGCTCGTATTCGCTTCGTAATCTAGGAGGTATATCGGATCGACGAGTACGACGTCTGCCTTCGTCTGTAAAATATCCGCCTCTAACTGTTTTACATCGCGTTTCATAAAGTCGATATCGTCCGCTGCTCTCACGATAATCTTACCCGGCATAATTTCGTCGCCATCAAGTACCGCTAGGAATTGGCGGAATCCTTCTTCGTACCCTTCGCTTAATTTACCCGTCAGTAGCGCACGATTCTCGAATCCTACTTCGTAATCAACGCCTTCTAACGTTTCAGTAGTTCCGCTGACTCTTGCGCTAATCGACGAATACGCACGGGCTAACCATTCGAATCGCGACATTTCCGCAGCCCATACGAGAACGTTAGCGCCTTGCATCGCGGACTCAATGATTTCCTCCATTGTAATAACGGATTTACCGCGCCCGGGGCGAGCGTACCACGTATACATATTTCCGCTAAAGTAACCGCCGATTTGCTCATTTATCTTCGGAAACTTCGATTTCCATATGCGGAATGACTTGCCTTCCTTGCGATTTACGTATTCATCAAGGAACGATTGACCATCCGCTTTCAAATCCGATCCTACTTTATTACGAACATCTGTTCTTAGTTTAATCGTATCAAGTCGCGCTGTCAATTCGCTGATTAGCTTAGGCATATTGTCACGGTACCGCTCGAATAGTCCGCTCATTTCGCCTTCGTTAATGAACGACATAAACTCCGATTCAGCGCTGTCGTTCATCAGTTTACGCGTCAGATACTCGTAGGAATCCTCGACCATCGGCGTATAAAAGAATCCGCTGCATTCTTCCGTTACAGTTGCGTATGACGGCGATTGCCCACGGTTCTGCTCCGAATACGACTTGATGAAACGGTATGCCTTGCGTTCGGCTTCCGTGTTGAAATGCGCCTCTGCGATGTTTAGGCGTGCTAAGGCGGCAGGATCGTTGGTGTCTATGACCTTGGACAAAAGTAGTATTCCGTAGTTGCTCAATTAGCGTTCACTCCTTCGATTTTAATTCCGAGTAGGTTAAGCGTATGCCGAATGGGGCCTGCTTCGAAGTTAATACTACTTTTTCGCTCATTCCGATTCCCCTCCACTAACAAAAATGATGAACACTACAATAAAAATTAATGTCCATATACCCATAAATGTTGTAGTTACTTTTAAAAGTTCGTCCATCACGCAGTCGCCTCCTTCAACTTACGCTTCACATCCGCAATTCTCACGGCATAATCCTCGTCACTTCCGCAGATATCAATAACCGTTTTCAATACGTTTAACTCGTCGAGTAGTCCGTCGATTTCCGTTTGTTTCGTGCGTGAGTTGCGTTTCGGCTCCGCTTGCTCGACGTCGGCTGGCGTGATTACTTCGAGTTTAATATTCGCAAAGCCTACTAACTTGCGCATTTCTTTTGCGAGGTCTTCTAGAAGGAGTGCTTGCACCGTTATAGGCTCGTTATTCTCTTGTTTTCTTTTTAAGATTTCCGATAATTTAAAAATTCTATCGTTTAAGTTTTGTAATTTCGTCGTTTTATCCATTTCCGTTTTCCCCTCCGTTTTTGTGTTAGCGTTGTGTATACGTATGGATGTACTGCGAACTAATCTTCTTCGACAATCCAACCGTTCAACCTTGCATATTTTAATTTTCTTGAATACCTATGTTTCCATTTATCCCATTCTTTTGTTCGTCCGTGTGAAGCAAAAACATCTTGTCTTCTTTGCCCCTCAAGAATTTTGGCGACCCATTTAGGCACAACGGGTTTATATACATCCTCATTATTGTTCATTTTTTATCCTCCTCCTAATTCGCTTTATCTGCCTACTACGCTTTAACGTTTCCCACGCTTGCTCTCTCCGTCAAAATGAAGCACCGCGCACATGTCACGCATACGATCCGCTAGCCTCGCGTCAAATACCTTCGCCATTTCGTCAAGCGGTAGATTCGACGTAAACACGGTCGGCAACGATTGCGTAGTCCTCGCGTTGATAATCCCGTGTACAATCGATTTGAAAGACTCGCTTGCTGAACGAATTCCCACGTCATCTGCGACAAGGAACGGTACGTCCATACACTTCCGCATAAGCCGTTTAATGTCGTCGAGTTCCGCTTTGTCATCGGTCATCGTAGCTAGGTTGTATCGTGTTTGTAATTCGTTTACGTCGAGCATCAATGACGGTAGTTGCGACGGTTGCTGACCGCGTTTTAGGCTGCCGAGGTAATGAGCGATTAGCCATTCGTTGAGCAACGCAGAGGCAGTCGTAGTCTTACCGGTGCCGGGCGATTCGCTCCATAAGTATAGCGATTTAACCCTTTCGCCTTCCGCATCAAACTGGCGCTCGAACGTCTTTATATAACCGTCTAGCATGCCGTAAATCTTCGCTTGCTCACCACGAACTGGCGAAGTCTTCAACGTTAAGTCACGATAGTCCTTCGGAAGTCCGCTTGCGCCGATTCTACCCCCTGTTCCGGATAGTCCGTTTAGCGCGATGAAATGCGGACAGTTCGGCTGACACGTTGAGCACCCGCCTTTTTTCCGTTCATTTAAGATACATTTCTGCGTCAATTATTCGACCTCCGTTCCATTGTAAATCCGTTCACCTTCGTAGAGTACCGCGCTTTCGCAACAAGCCGTGGTGTATCGGTGGTAATTACGTACATGCTTCGCCACACGCGTTTCCTCGCCAGTACCGCAAGCCTCGCATTTAAACGTATATACTTTGCCTACGAATGTCGATTCGGTACTGCTTACGCCTTGTCGTTGTAACTCCGCTTCAAATTGCGGGCGACCGTCTTCATATGGCTTATCGAGCGTGTGCATCGCGTAATGTATTAATTCGTGCTTCAACGTATCAATTAAGACAGCGTCATCCGCGTAATCGATCATCGAGCCTGCGATGTCAATTTCGATTGGCACGTCGTCATGCGTCGTAATGTATCGACCTTGACACGCTTTCAGACGGTTATTACGTTTAATCGGAATCTCTAAAGGCAAGCCGTAAGTGTCACGTAGGAAATCCGCGGCGATTAGCGTGAGTTCTTCGGTTGTCATTCGTCCGCCTCCTCCGAGCCATACGTCGTAAAAATAATGTCCGCGTCTTTCCAATACTCCGGAATTTCTAAATCATCGTACTTAAATACGAACATCGCCGTCTGCTTTTCCTTTCTTCGGATTTCTACTCGCTTACTGGCGAAATCATACGCGGATAAAACAACGCCATAACTCGAATGTCCTCCGAAGGACTGTACATCTACGAAGTTACCCGTGTTGTTTATTCTAAACCGACTGAAATTTTCGATGTTCATAACCACGACTCCAATTCGTCTAAATTATCGTTGTCTGACGCCTTCACCGCGTCACTCGCCGTTGCCTTACGTATTGATTCCGCCTGTAATCGCTGTATATTTCGTGCCATGTATACCGTCATCCATCCGAAGCTAATGCCCGGATATTCTCGTTTAGGTTTGTACTCCGCAAAGCACGCATCTATAAACGATTTAACGAATTGCTTATCGTATAGCCCCGGTTTCTTCGCTGTTCCGATATAGCGTCCGATTATGCCGGCTTCTGCCTGATAGCCCCGGAAAGGCGTATAATCAATGCCGATAATCCGTTTATGTTCGGCTATTAGGTATTGCGTAAAATGCGCCGTATTCCACTTCTCGACCGGTAGTTCATCGTATTTCTTCGCTGGCATTAGGCGTCACCTCCAATGTCGTTTTGGCTATTACGTACATTCCTCGTTGGTTATAAGCGAATTCGCCCGTATCTTCATAAACGTAGGATATTTTCTCTAACGCTTTTCTCAAACGCTCGACCTCCGCAAGCAACGCAGGTACGTCGTCACCTAATACGACTTGCGCGTTCTTCATTTTAAGGTAATCCGCTAGCCAGTTACCGCTCGCTTTATCGGATCGCTTACGTATTGCTTCGAGTTGTTCGGGTTTCATACGTTCACTCCTTCCGAATAGTACGCCGATTTAATTTCGTCGTAAGTATTCACGGTAAAAATGACTTCACCGTTAGATAACGTAATTACTGTCTTAGAGGCGCCTTCTCCGTGGATTTCGCCGACCGTTTGTATTGCGTTGCAACTTATTAAACGTCTGTATCCGTTTTTCGTCATTACCTCTATCATTCCTCGTCGCCTCCGTTTCTAATTAACCGCCCGATCATCGCTTTCATATCGACTATTTCGTCGTATATTTCCGATAGTGTTACGCAGTTACAATCTGCGCTTGGCTCACCGAGTTCAGTGTTGCGTTCCGTGTCTTCTTCGTCAAATGCGCGTTCTATATACGCCATCTCACGTGAGATAAAGGAGAAGTCACCGTATGGCTCCGGATAAATTACAGGTAGCCCATCGCTATCAACCGATATAACCTCGTAGACTTGACCGTCCTTTAATGCGTACCCTTCGAGAATCGCGTTTGCATTTATGACACGTAATTTTTCGCCTATTTCCCATTTCATTCCGCTTTCCTCCTTCACGATTTCCGTATATTGAAGCTGCGACTTCGGCACGATAAACGATTCGCCTCGGTCGTCAACGATGTACACGCCGTTTTCAGTCGCGCGTCTGATATCGTACGTCTTTCCGTTTGTTAGCGTCATGCCGTGGCTGATTTCCGTGTTAGCGAGGACTTTAATAACGTCGCCGTATCGGTGTTTCATATCCGCTGACCTCCGTTTCTTATTTACCGTTTAAATCACGAGCGATGTCGAGATTGACGTGGAATCTGCGTTCTGCGAATCGGACGAATGCGTATACTGCTACGACTGTGGCTCCGAATGCTACGATGTTAGCGATTATCATTCCGTCGTCCTCCGTTTCTCCATAGAATACGTACGTAAGACCGTCCGTTTAATTCCACGGGCAAATACTTCATTCACCGATTAAGTCGCTAATCTCGCGCTTAAACGATGCTATTTCGTTGGTTAACTCACGTAAGGATGACGCGTCGCTCTCGCGGATACGTTGTTGCAGGATAATATCGGCTACTTGCGTAATTGACTGCGCGTATTTCCAGTCGCGATATTCTACGCGAATCGTCGGGTCAGTTTTGCCGGGTTTAAATGCGGGCGACTTCGATGGATCTACGATGTGGCGACGTTGGATGATTACGTTGTGGTAATCGGATACAATTCGGAAATCTTCGTTAATTTCGATGTTTAATGTCATGCGTGATTCCTCCGTTTGTTGTTGTCGCGGATTTGAGCGCCGCGCACGCTTATTCTCTTATATAAGAAGACTTTCGATTATAGGTATACTTGCATTAGGTATTTAGCGTTTGTACTTTAGCGTAACTGCTCTTAATTAATTACATTGGCGCGAGTGCTTTAGCACGAGCAATCACTTGAACTTATTTACGTCTGCAATGTTTAGTCTAGTTATATAAGTCTAGTTAAGTAAGTCTAGTTCCTCTTCAACTGGTGAAGTACCCTACCTCACGATTTGAAGTACCCTTCTTCATCATTTGAAGTACCCTCGCTAAAACACGCGGGCGGAACCCATAACGTATACTCATTCGAATAATTCTTAAAGCCGTTCTTCCGTTGCTTCACGTCGACTAGTTCGAGTTCTTCTAATCGTTTCAACGCGGATCGTACCGTATTCTCCGAGCAACAACATTTCCGTGCTAGAGTCGCTACACTCGGGTGTGATTTCATAGTCCGATTACTTGCGTACATACACAAGACTGCGTAAACTAACTTTTCGATAGGCTTCGTTAAATACGTTTCATCATCGAGTACATGACGTGTCACACGTACGAATCGGAAGTCTTCGAAGTCTAGCGGTTTCTTATCCGTCATCCCGTTGCCTCCATTTCTAAGTCGTCGATGTCGCGTGGATTATCGAAGCACCAATCGACGTACATGCGATATTCTTTCGCGGTCATTCCGTTTACTTCCGCTAAGTACGAGATTAAGGCGTCGAATTTCGTCTGCGATAAACCGAAGCGTACTCGGTTAGCGTTGAACCATTCGWATATGTTTGCGTTGTGTTTCGAACTGTTTAATTCCCTACACATTGGAACTATGTTCTCTATTGTCGTACCTCCGTGCCCCGATGAAATCGGAACCACGTGCTCTAATATATAATCCTCCGAGCCGGTAAGTACGCAACCTCCTTCAAAAACCGTGACTACCCACTCCCATTGCTCCTGAGTAAGTGTATCAGGTAACGCGGCTTTACGTGCGCGCCGTCTCTGCTCTCTTATGACATACTGTCTCCGATTAGATTCACGGTGTTTACGTCTGTTTTCGCGTACCTTTTCCGGGTTTGCTTCACGATATCTACGCTTCCTTTCACGCACATTTTCAGAGTTTGCCTTACGGGATTTACGACCTCCTTCGATATACTTTGCCGGGTTGTCAGCATATTTTTTACGCATGATTTCACTGATACACGCCTTGCAACTACTTCCCCGACCACCAAATGCGCTACCCTTGTAGAAACTAACTAAAGCCAGAACTTCTGAACAAACCCCGCACTCCTTCGCAACCATTTCTCCGTTTGAATTTTCTAAGTACGTCTTCCCATTAGATGTCATCTTCTCCGTACAACCTTGCGCAATCAATTCCTCACGCGTCACTACGTTATCTTCCGTTTTCATTCGTTCCACCTCCGAATATGATGCCAACCCTTTACGTCGTCTTGCGCCAACAAGTCGCTGTAAAATCAATTCGTTTAAATACCGTCACCCCTTCCGTGTTATTACGTCCTTACTCCTTATTCCCCACGATTTAAGGAATGTGGGACATCGGAATTAAATTAAATCCGCTCTTACTACTTCTGTATAAATGAATCCGCTCTTACTACTTCTGTATAAATGAATCCGCATATTGCGACATTGGAATTAAAATAAACGAAAAAAGAACCCCGTTAATTAAAACGAGGTTCCTTCGTATTTTCCGTGTTTCTTCTATATAAACCGCTAAAATCACCGTGGGTACTCGTAGGGTAGCGCTGTATCGTATTGATTCGACAAGTTACGTATGCTATAATACGATAGTAAACGTAGACTCAACGCTTGCGTAACGTGGTTTTGACGCTGATACTTCCGATTGTTTTATACATCGTAACCTTGACAGGGTGGAGGTCGCTGGTTCGAGCCCAGTCGGGATCATTGGGTGCCAAACCCACGAGAACCCTTAAGGAACGAAGGGTTCTTCCATAAAAGCATCATCTCTTCGGAGATGGTGCTTTTTCTATTTCAAGAAATATGGGTTGGAATCTTATATCAAAAAACACACCCATATGAGTGTGCTCTTATACTGTACATTTATTTTCTTGTTATTTTCGAAGATGACATTCACACTGCCAGTGTGAGTTCCAAGTAATTTGAGTTTATAACTCAAGTCATACTGGAATCCGTTTCCTCTATCTTTTCATAAATACGCTATTGTTGTGACAACACATATTGAGCGTCTCGCAGCAAATAGGTTGCAGCTTCACTTGAAATGTGTCTCCCGTTTTGTGCCTTCACTTCATTCACAAAGCCGTTTAAGTTGTTGAATGCCAATTTAGCCCGCATGCTATTGGCAATTCCGGCATTGTCGATCCATTTGGTATCGACAAAACGTGTTACCAACGCCTTTATGGAATCGATGTTGGCCACTGTCTTAAAGTGAACGGTTTTGCTCCCCTTATTGCCGGCTAGGTCACTAGAGGATATTACAAGGGTATGCAGACCAAGCGGCAAGGTATACAGCGGGATCTTCGTTCCGATTTTGTAAGAATACGTATCGAGCGTCACCGTCGTATTGCTGTTGTCGACACCCGAGAAGTTGTCGATCAATTCAAACTGAGGCGTCAAATCCCCGGAATCTTCATAAATGCTCCCATTCCCCGGTAGGGATACCGCGATTGCCGGTGCCGTCTTATCGATGCCAATGGCAAGATGTTTCACTGATTCCACATTGCCGGCGTTATCTATGGCACGATACTCGACACTATGCGTACCTTCAGCAGTCAGCGTCAATTCGGTCTTGTTTGTCCAATCTCCGCCGTCTACCTTTGTCTCAATGTGATTTACACCAGTTCCGGTTGGATCGTCATCTGCAGTGAACTTAACATGCACATCCCGTGCATTCCAAGCGTCGTCACCGGTAACCCCATCCGTCGTTGCTGTCGTAACAGGCGGCTGAACATCGTCGCCCCGCCCATAGACTTCAAATTCATAAATATTTGCAGTTCCCGTTTCCGCATAATTTTGCGGTGTAGTAATATAAAGCCTTACGTACCTTGCGGTGGATTTCGTTATATACCTGTCCGTGCTGTTTGAAACGTTTCCTGTTACTGAATCCATGTCAGTCCAAGTAGTTCCATCTTGACTTCCCTGAAGCTTATAATTCTTTGTATTCAGGGACAAGGTCTCTCCGCCTTCTCCTGCGTGCTTTACTACCCACCTGCTTATATTATAATTTTGTCCAAGATCGACCATCAGCCATTTGTCACCGGTAGTATTTGAAGACCACTTTCTGCTACTTGCAGCCGATCCATCTACTGCCTTGGACGGTTCGTATCCCGCCACACTTCCGTTGGTTGTAACTGTCTTGTTCAGAGCCAAATTTACCGGAGCAGGATCAAAGGCTAAAGTGGTAACTTTTAATGGGTTGCTAGCATCTGAAACATTTCCTGCTGTATCCCTGGCTTTTACGGTAAATTTGTAATCCGTATTTGCGGTCAGTCCTGTCACTTTAAAGTTCATACGCCCTGTTGTTGATCCAATCAGAGTATTTCCATTATAAATATCGTAGCCTGTAACACCTACATTACCCGTAAAATCATCTGTAGCTGCATCCCATGACAGAATTGCCATCTTGTCTGTTAATACTTTCGTTGAGACATTAGTTGGTGCGGTAGGCGCTTGTTTATCTGCTGCTAGTGCATCCGCCGTGTAATTATTTATGGTCCAGGTAGTTACCGTACTTTTTTTCGAGAAGTCCCTTCCATTTATCACCACTCTGTCGGCATAAACATCTAAAATCAAGCCTTGACCTGAATCCTTGATAGCTCCATCTCTCATCATTGTAAAGTACTGTTTGTTATAGAAAGTACCCGGTAACGTGAGAGGATAATGTATATGTCCCGTTATCAAAACGCTTTGAGGATATTTTCCAATAATGTCCTTTAACTTTTGATCCTGTACCTCATCACTTTGATAAGGATCCGAAGGATATTCCTCATATACGGTATTATCTAGTGGCTGATGAAGGAAGAGAAATATCGGTTTGTCTTTACTTGCATTCTCCGCCAACTTATCGCTTAACCACTTCATCTGGGTATCCGATATATATGCACTGTCTTTATCATCAGTCTCCGTTGCCAAATAGATGAAGTGGTATCCGCTTATCCACTTATCATAATAAACACCTGGCATACCAGTATGTGTCAAAAATCTGTTTTTAGCAGTTTCAAAACCTCCCATCCACCTTACATCATGGTTCCCTAAAATCAAGTTGCGATCAAGTTGAGGATATTTGTTCATTGTTTTCATTAATGTATTATATTGTGCGTCTGTGCCATATTCAGTAAGATCTCCACCAACGCTAACGGATTGCACATTATTGCTAACTGCTTCTTGCAATGCATTGTCAAGTCTGACATCGGCGATATCCCCTTGTACATTTGCATGTGTATCAGAAATGGACATAAAGCTGAATTTATAACTAGTATCCTTGTCAGGTGTTGTTGAAGCAAGAACCGTAACATTGATGCTTGTTGACAATGCTACATTATCCGGATTTGTAACCCCTGTAGGCAGATTTACTGTTCCCTTTACCGTGAAACTCTGCTCGGTTTTTACGGCCGGATCATAGCCTGATGCATCTATATTCCAGGTTACAGGTGCATTCAAATTACCGCCGTCGGTCACCAGTACTACTGTGCTAGGCAATCCAGTGGCCACCGGTGTAGGCGCTGTTCCGTTTACCACACCTGTAATCGCTGTAGGTGCTGTGATGCTTGTTAGTACCTTCGGCTTTATTTCTACTGGATAAGTTACTGTCTTACCGCGTACTGTGACGGTTAGTATCTGGCTGGCCACTGCAGATGAACTGTTAAATCCGCTTACGTCGGAAGCTCTGACTTCCTCCACCCTAGTCGAACCGTCAATATAGGTGCCTCTGACTTCCATACCCGTGATATCAAGGCTCTCTCCAATACGGTATACAGTCTTTGCTGGTGGTTTTGTAAGCTCAAAGCTGTTCAATGTCTTTGAAAACTGAAACCAGTTGAGGTTGGCTACATATGTTTTTCCCGCCGCAACCTTTACGACAAGGTATACATCATGAATTCCTGTAACTTCAGTAATATCGGTTGACATAGTTTTATAGACATTCCAGTTATCCGGTGCGGTAGCTGCGGCAGTAAGTGTTCCCACTTTTTCACCATTCGCGCTGGTCGGACCGTCAATCCATACTTCAATATTTCCCCCTGCATTTGATCCCTTAACTGAAAGTCTTGCACTAAATTTCGTAGCGCCATTAACGTCGCTACCAAAGTCAATATTGTTATATACTAAATACTGGTTGTCATTAGTACCTCCTATACATTGTCCACCATCTGGGCAAGCTTCGACTTTAAGGTAGGCACCCGACTTGGAACTAAAGCTTTCTGCTTCTGTCAGACTATATGCATCGCTTGCTGCATGCACCGTCATATAGCCAACACTGATGCTGAGTAGGAATCCAACTATCAGGATAAATG
>NZ_JBFUKT010000017.1:0-33409 GCF_056400705.1 Paenisporosarcina sp. P5_A11 | reverse complement strand
GACGATGAGGTAGATAGGTTCGAGGTGGAAGCGCGGCGACGTGTGCAGCTGACGAATACTAATCGATCGAGGACTTAACCACAATTTTGAATGGCTTTCAATGGCCCGTTTATCCAGTTTTGAGTGAACAAACACTCAATAAGTCTAGTGATAATGGCAAAGAGGTCACACCCGTTCCCATACCGAACACGGAAGTTAAGCTCTTTAGCGCCGATGGTAGTTGGGGGTTTCCCCCTGCAAGAGTAGGACGTCGCTAGGCAATTAGAAAGCCGATACCTGTTAAAGGGTATCGGCTTTTTTGTGTCTGTTTATGAGGGACTAGGACTTTTCAAAGAGAAAAAGAGGTACTGATTTTATTGTATTCAATTTTCTATWGAKTCGAAGGTGTGTGAGAAAGAGGAGGAACAAAGAGTTCGAGGAACCAAGGGGGCGAGTCTCGGAGCGTATTCCATACGCGAGAAACGAGAAGCCCGCAGGTGACGAAGAAATCTGCCGTTCATCGTCTTTCGCAGCCCGAACACGGAAGTTAAGCTCTTTAAGTTGGGGGTTTCCCCCTGCAAGAGTAGRACGTCGCTAGGCAATTAAGAAACCGGTACYGAAAGGTACTGGTTTTTTTGTGTTCATTTTTTCTATTGAGTCGAAGGTGTGTGAGAAAGAGGAGGAACAAAGAGTTCGAGGAACCAAGGGGGCGAGTCTCGGAGCGTATTCCATACGCGAGAAACGAGAAGCCCGCAGGTGACGAAGAAATCTGCCGTTCATCGTCTTTCGCMRCCCGAAYACGGAAGTTAAGCTCGTGCGCCGATGGTAGTTGGGGGTCTCCCCCTGCAAGAGTAGGACGTCGCTAGGCAATTAGAAAGCCGATACCTGTTAAAGGGTATYGGCTTTTTTGTGTTTGTTTATRAGGGACTAGGACTTTTCAAAGAGAAACTGGTACCGAGAGGTACTGATTTTATTGTATTCAATTTTCTATAGATTCGAAGGTGTGTGAGAAAGAGGAGGAACAAAGAGTTCGAGGAACCAAGGGGGCGAGTCTCGGAGCGTATTCCATACGCGAGAAACGAGAAGCCCGCAGGTGACGAAGAAATTTGCCGTTCATCGTCTTTCGCAACCCGAACACGGAAGTTAAGCTCGTGCGCCGATGGTAGCTTTAGGGGTCCTCCTGCAAGAGTAGGACGTCGCTAGGCAATTTAGAAACCGATACCTGTTAAAGGGTATCGGTTTTTTTGTGTTCATATGTCTGGTCTAACCTAACTAGCTAGCCAAGTTAGAAAATATCTAGTTTACTAATGCGCTGAACGGCTTCTTCTAAACGGTCCTCGTCTACTAATAGGCCAACACGAATATAGCCTTCACCAAATTCACCAAAGCCATTTCCAGGGGCTACGGCTACATCTGCTTCATTTAACAGCTTATCTGCGAAGCTTTGGCTTGTGTATCCCGTTGGAACGGGCAACCACGCAAAGAATGAGCCTTGGGGGGCTTCTACTTGCCATCCTATACGGTTGCATGCATCGATGAATACATTTCGACGCTTTTCATAGCGATCAACTAATTCCTGCACACATGTTTGATTGTCATTTAAAGCAGCGACGGCTGCGTGTTGGACAGCTGGGAATAGGCTTACAAACATGTGATCTTGTATCAAGTTAAGGGCTTCAATTATTTGTGCATTTCCTACAGCAAATCCTACGCGCCATCCTGCCATGTTGTATGTTTTGGATAAGGTGTACATTTCAATTCCGATGTCTTTTGCACCGTCTGCTTGTAAGAAACTTACCGGTTTTATTCCTTCGAATCCAATGGCTCCATAGGCAAAATCATGTGATACAGCAATTCCATTTTCCTTAGCAAATGCTACAGTTTCGTTGAAGAATTCGAGGTCTGCCGTAGCTCCTGTCGGGTTGTTTGGGTAGTTAAGATACATAAGTTTCGCGCGTTCTTTACTTTCTTCAGAAAGCATATTGAAATCAGGTAAAAAATTATTTTCTGCTATAAGTGGTAACGTTTCATAGTTGACGTCGGCCATCATTACTCCTGACATATAGTCTGGGTATCCAGGGTCTGGTAGTAGCATCCAATCTCCCGGATTTAATACGGCCATAGGCAATTCAACAAGCCCGATTTTTGTTCCAAATAATACAGCGACTTCTGTTAGTGGATCGATGTCAACGTTATATTCACGTCTATAAAAGGCAGCTGCTGCTTCTTTCAATTCGCTTATTCCGCGGAAGGGCGAATATTTATGAGTAACAGGATTTTCAGCAGCTATTTGTAGTGCTTTTACGATATGTGGAGGTGTTGGTTGGTCAGGGTTACCTTGACCTAAATTAATTACATCGCGACCTTGTGCCACTGCAGCTCCTACTTTTTGTACAAGAGAAGCAAAAAATTGTGGAGGTAATTGTTGTAGTCTTTTCGAGAGTTCCATGGCGTTTCCTCATTTTCTAAATTAGTTGCAATCGTCAGCCAAATCTTATAACCTTTTGAGTAACTTGTCTATAGGTGGTGTATCCATGAAAATCGCTTGCATTCAGCTCGACGTAGCGTTTGCTGAACCTGAAAAAAATTTTTGCAATGTTCAAAGATTAATTGAAAAAGTAGTTGGTGAAGGTGCAGAGCTCGTTGTTTTACCTGAAATGTGGAATACTGCTTATGCATTAACAGCATTAGAAAACCTTGCCGACATTGAAGGAGAGCGTACGAAAAAATTTCTTTCTGATTTGGCGCGAACACATCACATTCATATCGTAGGTGGTTCGGTTTCAACGAAAAAAGGAGTCAACTTCTACAACACGATGTATGTATATTCGAACGATGGAGAGCTTGTTGGTGAATACGATAAAGCGCATTTGTTCCGTTTGATGGATGAACATCTATACCTACAAGCAGGAAATAAGGAAAATATGTTTTCTTTAGGTTCTATCCAAGCTGGTGGCGTCATATGTTATGACTTAAGGTTTCCCGAATGGTTACGGGCACATGCATTAGCAGGAGCAAAGGTGTTATTCATTCCAGCACAGTGGCCGTCGACACGCATTGATCATTGGAAGATCTTACTTCAAGCGCGTGCAATAGAAAATCAATGTTTCGTAATTGCAGTGAATCGTATTGGTTCTGATCCAAACAATCAGTTTAATGGCCAATCCATGATTATTGCGCCGTGGGGGAAAGTGTTGTGGACCGGTACTGAACATGAAGAATACGCGGTAATTGATGTTGATTTTTCCGAAGTTGAAGAAGTGCGCACACGTATCCCTGTGTATGAAGATCGAAGACCGTCACTTTATCTACCATTGTTTGAAAAGTGAAAAAAGGTTTGACACTCGTTAATAAACATCGTAAGATTTAGTTCGAGCAACAAATACAACTACATATGGAAACTTATCAAGAGAGACCGAGGGATAGGCCCTATGACGTCCGGCAACCCCCAGCAATAGCTGGGAAGGTGCCAATTCCTACAGAATGATTTCATTCTGAAAGATAACCCAAAATCCATTTTTCGGTGCCTCTTTCATAATGAAAGGGGCATTTTTTATTTTGTTAAAGTCTACGGATTGTGTTTTCTAGAAGGTAAAAAGGAGCTTGTTGTTATGATACGAATAAATGATTTATCTAAAGAATACAAAACAAAAAATGGCCTGGTAATGGGTGTGGATCGAGTTAATCTCACCATTTCTGAAGGGGAAGTTTTCGGAATTGTGGGGTATTCCGGAGCTGGCAAGAGTTCTTTACTCCGTTGTATCAACTTACTCGAAAGACCAACCAGTGGCCAGATTGAAGTAAATGGACTTGATCTAACAAAATTAAAGGGAGAAGAATTACGCAAGGCGCGCTTGAAAATCGGCATGATTTTTCAACACTTTCACTTGATTAGTCAAAAGACAGTAGCTGAAAATATTGCATTCGCATTAAGAGCGGCAAACACACCAAGAGAAAAAATGACGTCTCGTGTAGTGGAGCTTCTTGAGATGGTTGGTTTAACTGATAAAAAAGATGTGTTTCCAGCACAACTGAGTGGAGGGCAAAAACAACGTGTTGGAATAGCACGTGCACTTGCAAATAACCCTTCCTTGTTATTGTGTGACGAAGCAACCTCTGCGCTTGATCCAAACACAACTTTATCAATTCTACGATTGCTAAAAAAGATAAACCGCGAATTAAACATCACGATTGTGTTAATCACGCATGAAATGAATGTAGTGAAAGAGATTTGTGACCGTATGGCAGTCATGCAAGATGGGCGAGTAGTGGAGGAAGGGTCAGTATACGAGATTTTCTCAAATCCAAAAGCTGAGCTGACTAAAGAATTTATTAGTAGCGTGCTGTCATTTGAAGTGCCACAAACCATTTTGGATAAAGTTACTGGAAGTATTGTAAAAGTAATGTTTAAAGGTGATGTGGCGGGTGAAGGTGTTATTTCAGATATGGTTCAGCATTTTGAAGTACGTGGGAATTTCTTGCACGGCTCGATTGAATACATACAAGAAGTGCCGCTAGGTTTGTTTTTAATGGAAATTCAAGGACATCCAGACAATATTAAAAGAGCTATTACGTATATGGAAGGACGCGGAGCGCAAGTGGAGGTGATTCGAAATGGGCATTGATATCCAGCACGTGATTGAATTATGGCCAGACATACTCAAAGCATTTGGGGAAACGATGTATATGATTGGGATTTCACTGACGGTTGCGATTGTGATTGGATTACCCCTTGGTATTGTACTTTTCATTACCGATCGAGGATTGTTTTTAGAAAATCGAATTATAAAAGGAATACTCGGTTTTATTGTAAATATGGTACGTTCGATTCCGTTTATTATTTTGTTAGTTGCACTTATACCATTAACCAAATTGCTTGTTGATTCAACGATTGGACCAGCAGCAGCTAGTGTTTCTTTATCGGTTGCGGCCACTCCATTTTTCGCGCGAATTGTTGAAACATCACTCCGAGAGATTGATAAAGGCGTTATTGAAGCTGCAGTTGCAGTAGGAGCAACCCCTTGGATGATTATCAAAGATGTGTTATTGCCAGAATCGAAGTCGAGCATTGTGCAAGGAGTGACGATGACCATCATTAGCCTAGTTGCTTACTCCGCAATGGCTGGGGTAGTAGGCGGCGGCGGAATTGGAGACTTGGCAATACGGTTCGGATATTACCGTTATGACAATACAATCATGGTTGTCACGGTAGTAATTTTAATTGTTCTCGTTCAAATCATTCAACAGTTGGGTGACTGGACGTCTAAAGCAATAGATAAACGATAAAAGGGAGAGAGACAGAGATGAAAAAAATTATATTTTCGATTATGTTACTGGTACTAGTAGTGGCTCTTGCAGCATGTGGAGGAAGTGACGAAGAAACTAAAGGTAATGTGGATAACGATAATTCAGTAAAATTAGGTGGATCAGCAGGTCCTTACAGCGACATGTTGAAAAAGGCTATTAAACCAGCTCTTGAAGAAAAAGGCTACAAAGTAGAAATCGTTGAATTCAGCGATTACATTCAACCTAACATTGCGCTAGACAATGGAGATATTGACGCTAACCTTTTCCAACACTCCATTTATATTAAGAACTTCTCGAAAGAAAATGATATGGAATTAACTGGACTAATCACAGTGCCAACAGCACCAATGGGCATTTACTCTAATAAATATAAATCCATAGAAGAAGTGAAAGATGGTGCAACAATAGCGATTCCAAATGACCCAGTCAATGCGGCCCGTACTTTCCTAATCTTACAAGATCATAAATTAATAGAATTAGATTCAAATGCAGAGCCTTTGACAGTGTCAGAGAAAGATATTAAGACCAATGCGAAAAATTTAGTGTTCCAACCAATTGAAGCAGGTCAACTGCCTCGTTCAGTAGATGGTGCAGATTTAGCAGCAGTTCCAGGAAACTTCGCTTTAGCAGCAGATATGAAATTACGAGATGCGTTAATTTTAGAGAACATGCCTGATCTCTACCGTAACCTCGTGGCTGTTACGACTGCAAACAAAGACTCGCAACTTGCGAAAGACTTAGTGGAAATCGTAGAAGCACCTGAATTTGAAGGAATTATCGACTCAGAATTTGAAGGTTTTGGTAAACCTGAGTGGATGAAAAACCGTTAAGAGAGAAGGAGTCTTATGGAAGACATCATTATTCGCGGAGCACCGACTGAATATGTTTGTAAGAGTGGGGCGCTAGATGAACTTGAAGACAAGTTAGTGTCTAGAAATATCAAACGTGTACTCATAGTTTCAGGTGTGAAGTCATGGTATGCGGCACGCTACTATTTTCCCAGCCTAAAAAGCATTCATGTATCGCACGTTTTTTATAAAGGTCAGTGTACAGTAACTGAAATCTCCAGAGTGGCTGCGCTAGCACAGAGTCATTCCGTAGATGCAATTATTGGTGTGGGAGGCGGAAAAGTGTTGGATGTCGTAAAAGCGGTAGCTTACACGAGTGAAACCAAGGCAATCTTAATTCCAACGCTCGCTTCGAACTGTGCACCCTGGACACCGCTTAGTGTTATCTATTCTGATGAAGGTATGATGACACACTATGATGTGTATCCAATGAGTGTTGACATCCTTCTTGTGGAGCCACGAATTTTAGTGGAAGCCCCCATTCCACTTCTCGTCGCAGGCATTGGAGATACATTAGCTAAGTGGTATGAAGCAGACGTTCAAATTAGCAAGTTAAGCAATCCATCGGTTGCGCTAAAGGTCGCTCATCATACTGCGCGGTTATGTGCAGAAGAAATGTTTGAACATGCAGAAGAAGCCATTGATGATGCGAAAGAAGCAAAAGTGTCAAATGCATTCGTCAGAGTAATTGAATCGATAATTATGCTTGGAGGAATGGTAGGCGGATTTGGTGATCGCTATGGTCGAGTCGCAGGTGCGCACTCCATACATAACGGCATGACCATTGCGCCAGAGTCACATAAAGCATTACATGGAAATAAAGTGGCTTATGGCATTTTGGTTCAATTGCTTCTCGAACAGAAGGAAAGTGAAGTTGAGCGACTATGTCCGTTTTATCAGAAACTGGGTTTGCCGACTTCGCTTTATGATTTAAATATTCCGAGTAGATGGATTGATGATATTGCACAACAATCCACAAGAAATGAAGAGTCCATTCATCACATGCGTAGTGAAAAAATAACAGCTACTGAAGTGGCACAAGTCATGCGACATTTAGAGTCAAGGTTCTTGTAAAACCATGAATTCGATTATTTAAAAAAGACCGACATAAAAACTTTGTCGGTCTTTCTCTATGTCAACTTTGTTATTACTATTTCTCAACTTCGGTTTTAATGACGTGTATTCTACTTTCTCCATCACTTTCAACAACATGTTTAAGTATTGATAATTTGTTGTTCCAAAATTGTTCGTAAAAAGAAAGCCACTGTTTTAATTCTTCTAAAGGTTCTGGTTGTAACTGATAGAGTTTTTCCCTCCCTACCTTTCGTCCACTGACTAACTTTGCTTCTGAAAGGATATGAAGATGTTTTGCAATGGCTGTACGACTCATAGTGAAATGAGATGTTATTTTTGAGATGGGTAACTCTTTTCCAGTAAGTATGCGAAGTACCTCTCTACGGGTTGGATCAGCAATAGCTTGGAATACATCATATTTTTCTGCTGAATTAGCCACTATTCCTCAACAACTTTTTTAAGTCGTTCATTAACAATCCCCATCCAACCATGATCCATTCTGTCGCGGATAACTGAGCTTTTGTCATTTGCTTTTGGAAGGATAGCATCTGGTTGTTTCCAACCACTATGAATAAGGGTAAACTCAGTTTTACCACTGACCTCTATTAATATAAAAGTAACAATCCATCCTTCTGTGTCCCAAGTAAAAGTAAGTCGATTAGGAGCATCTAATTCAACGACTTTACATGGTGATGGACCGAATGGCGATTGGACATGAAATTCATGTCCGACTTTCGCTTGAAAATCATTTGGCATAAACCATGATGCGATTCCTTCTGCAGTTGATACGGTATCCCATACTTTTTGAATGGGTGCATTAAAAATGACTGTTTGCTTAATATCTGGTAGTACATTCTGATTGTTTGTCTCCATGAATTCGCCTTCTTTCAATAATATGAAACCAGTTGGTTGTATATATTAATGTATAACACCATTTGGTTTCATGTCAAGGTGAGGCATAGAAATTCCACATCAAGAACATTCTTAAATCATAGGATGTTCATATGAAGAGTCATATTACTTATCCAATTATTCGTAGTTTATCCGCTGGTTATTGGAAAAAATATCTTTAGGTAAGTCATGGCACATTTCAGCCTGGTACACTTTGTATGGGGTTTTTTCTTGCCCAATGGCATATGTTTCCGTCACAATGACTTTAAGAACAAACTTGGAGGAACAGTAAATGAAGATCGTTACACGTATTTTCGTGAGGTTTTTCACTGAGCGGTTTTTCGATGAAGCCGCACAAACAGCTTATTTTCTTCTTTTATCGGTATTTCCATTCTTACTATTTATTTTGTCACTTATAAGCTTTTTTCCAGTAGATGCACAGCAAATCTTAGATTTCTTGAGACCTTTTGCTCCAGGGGATTCATTCGCACTCATAGAAGACAATGTAACGAATATATTAACAGCGGATAAAGGGCGCGTCTTGTCACTTAGTTTAATTGCTGCATTTTGGGTTTCATCCATGGCTGTACAGGCTCTTGCACGTGCATTAAATGAAGCAAATGGCATGAAAAGCACACTTCCTTATTGGAAAGGACTACTGCGAGATCTTGGCGTAACACTTTTGTTTATGACACTTGTACCGCTATCGTTATTTTTACCGTTCATAGAAAGTGGTTTACACTGGGTGGTATCGTCAGCAGGTACGGTTGATGACTGGCAAGGGTGGATCTATATTTGGCCAACTGTGAAGTGGGGATTAGGTTCCATATTTTTGTTTCTATTCTTTCTTCTGTTCTATAAAATTGTACCAAATGAAAGGCTTACTTTCCGTGATGTATGGCCTGGTGCCTTGTTGTCAGCGATAGGTTGGCAAGTTGTTTCGTTACTTTTTGCAGACTACGTTTCAACTGTGAATTACACGAGATTGTATGGTCAACTTGCCGGAATCATCGTACTTGTTTTATGGTTCTACTTAACCGCTGTGGTCATTTTATTGTCTGGTTTACTCATTGCAGAAGTTAGGAACGCTCGCACGCTGAAGGTCAAAAGAAAGAGGTGAGCAGATGCGCACAATTTTACTAGTAGATGATGATCCGAATATATTAACACTTATGAGTATTCATTTAACCAAAGCAGGATACCGTGTTGAAAAAGCACGAGATGCAGAAAGTGCACTTAAATTGATTCCTTTTGTGTGGCCGCATGTAGTCGTTGTTGACGTGATGATGCCAGGTATGGATGGGTTCTCATTGACCAAAAAGATTCGAGACGACTTTGACCTACCCGTGATTCTGGTTACAGCTAAAAGTCAGTTGGAAGATAAAGAAAAAGGCTTTCTCGCAGGTTCAGATGACTACGTTGTTAAGCCGTTTGAACCGCAGGAACTACTTTTTCGAATTGGCGCTGTGCTTAGACGAAGTGCACATCCTAATGAAATACGTAGGCAGGTTGGGTCTCTCATAATTGATCGGAAGAAGTTTGATATTTCAAATGGTACCGAAACTAAATGGTTGCCTTTAAAAGAATTTGAATTGCTCGCACTGCTTGCCTCAAGTCCAGGCAATGTATTTCTACGTAGTGGATTGATGGAACAAGTGTGGGGATACGATTATCCGGGTGATGAACAGACTTTAAGTGTTCATATAAAACGCTTACGAGAACGCTTGAACGGATTTGTTTCAGACGTACAAATTGTAACGGTTCGAGGGATTGGTTATAAGCTGGAGGCTCGGTCATGAAATCTTTATACAGTAAGTTTATTGTTTTGACATTAGCCATTATGATAGGTAGCGCGACGATTGGTTTTTTATTGGTCAATACATATTACCACCAACAATTAAAAGAACAAAATGACTTAAAAAATGTAGGAATTGCACAAGAGATGGCTACTTTTATAGAACAAAATCCAACCGTACCGTTAGGGGAATCGCTTGGGGTATTTGGTAGCTCTGGTTATCAATTATTTATGGCCAATGAATCAGGGGATAACAATTTTTATGGTGGTCCTTTTCGAGAATCCTCTTTACCGGTAAGTATAAAAGAAGCCGTGCTTAATGGAGAAATCTATCACGGCATGCGTGATTTTCCTAAAGAAACATTTGTGACAGGCTTTTTTTCTAACGAATTGACGAATACGGTGGGTGTCCCTGTTACGTACAAAGATGAAAGATACGCATTGTTTATTCGACCAAACATTAAGATGTTATTTACAGAAGTGCATATTTTACTAGGCGGTTTGGCAGCAGCCATGCTTATTTTAAGTTTGCTTGCTATGTTAATTGTCGCAAGAAGAATGATTCAACCAATTACTGTTTTAACGGAAGCAACAAGGAAGATGGCAAACGAACGTTTTGATGGGTCCATCGCCATTTCGAGTAACGATGAAATTGGCCAACTGGCAAAAAGTTTTCAAATCATGGCTGATCGCTTGAAAGAGAATGATCAAGTCAGAAAAGATTTTATGAGTCATGTATCGCACGATTTTCAATCGCCATTGCAGAATATTCAAGGCTATGCTCAACTACTAGCCGATGAGTCTGTCACTCAGAATGACAGAGCGAATTATGCCGGAATTGTGGAGCTAGAGAGTAAGAGGTTGTCAGCATTGACGAAACAACTGCTGTACTTAACCTCACTAGACCACCAATCGTATCAACCAACGATTATACGTGTCTCGGTCAAAGAGCAGATCGAACGGACCATACGTCAGAATGAATGGCGTTTTGAAGATCTTCAACTGGATGTACGAATGGACATGCCTGAACTAATAACGCAGGGCAATCCAGATATGTTGATGCAAGTATGGGAAAACCTCTTAACAAATGCAGTGAAATATAATCAGCCAAATGGTTTTATTCATATCAATGGATATGAGCTGGAAGATGAACTTCACATAACTATAAAAGATTCCGGAATCGGGATGACACAAGAACAATCTGAAAAAGCTTTTGACCGGTTTTACCGAGCAGATCTTTCTCGCACTCGAGAAAAAGAAGGTACTGGGCTAGGACTAGCCATTGTCAGTGAGATCGTGAAGCGCCACCGAGGTAGAGTGAAAATTGAAAGTGACCTTGGAGTAGGAACACTCATTCATATCACGCTCCCGAAACTGTAATACCTCGTTCATATTGGGTTCATCTTCGCGTGGTAAGATGAACCCATCTTAAGGAAGGAAAGGTGGACATACACATGCAAGAAAGATGGAGTATTCGTCTAATCCGAATTGCCGCGGTTTTTGGTATTATAGGTGCTTATTTAGGTTCACATATGGCGGGGACAGGATCGTACGCGTTCCGTCCGATTCATGCACATATTTTAGTTGTAGGTTGGTTGTCAGTTTTTAGTTGGGGCGTATTCTATAAATTATTTGAAGTAAAATATCCGAAGTTGGTTAACATTCATGCATGGTCAGCGATTTTAGGAGCCATTGGGTTAACGGTAGGCATGTGGCTCCAAAATATGCAACCTCTTGGATTACCTGAAGCATTTTCACTTGTATTTTATATTGTTGGCGGAACAACATTACTTATTAGCTTTGCCTTGTTTGTAGCGGTAACTTTCTGCATTCAACCAGCGAAGAAAGAGTAGCTGATGAAAACCATGTGGAAAGAGAAAAAATTACGGCACACCGTCACTGGAATCGTGAAGTATAAATAAATAATGAGGGGCTCGCAACAGGGGCTCCTCATTTTGTGTATCAAAAAAGGATTATCCACTAGAGACAAGCACTACTGGATAACCCTTTAAAATTCATTTCACGGTATATTTCTTTTTCACGTGTTCGTGTATGTCGTCACCTTTTGTCACATGCACTTCAATCTCGTAAGTGCCTGCTTCTGTAAAGGTGAATTCTGTTTGATAAACACCCGCTTTTTGTTCGGGTGCTTCCAACCACGTATGCTGTTCCGTATCGCTACGAACAATATCGTATTGTACGCGTGCGCCTTCAAGTGGTTCTTCTGTTAATGTAACATTAGTTTCTAACATGACTGCTTCACCAACGGTAGTCGTTCCTTCTTTAAAGCCAATGGTTGCAACGCTCCCGTGATGATGATCTGCTACTTCACCATGTGCTGCCTGTTCTTCTGTCACTGTACTAGCCGCTTCTTCGCCACCTGTTATTGATATTTGTTTCGTTGGCATGGTATGCATAGAGCGAGTTGTTACATGGGACGTGATATCATAGGTACCATTAGCTTTAAATGTATAGTCAATGGTATAGAGCTTATCTTCGTTTAATGAAGCCTCAATCATCTCTTTTTCGCCAGAACTTATGTTCAGTACTTCAAACTTTACTTCATCTGCATCTTCAACGATTTCCTTACCTTGTGTAACAGCAGCAGTAAAGGTAACTGCTTCGCCGGCAGCCGCTGTTTCAGGAACTGTTAAATCAACTTCTAATATTTCAGGCACTTCATCTGACGAAGTTGCACTGTGATCTTTATGTTCTTCATTTGTTCCACATGCACCAAGTACAAGGGCTGTAAGAATGGACCCTATCGCTAAAAATCGTTTCATATGTCATGCTCCTCGTTTTCGTTGTTTGAAGCCATTGTATCAAATAATCACGGAAACAGCTGTGACAAAACTCGAAACGTGTGATTGCATGGAAAAGAATGTCATAAAAAAGACACAGAGGTGTATTTGTAGTTGTTTAGCCAATGAAAACTATAGGGGTTTTAACATGTGATGAAAGTTACCACCATAGATTTCCCAAGGTTCTGCTTTGTGGTAGCCAATACGCTCATATAAGCGGATGGCAGCTTCTTTTTCAAGTTCTACGTTGAGAGCTACTTTAGAAAAGCCAGAATCACGAGCAATTTCTTCAGCTTGAGTTAGTAATAAACTACCGATGCCTAGTCCTCGGAATTCAGGGTTAACGCAGACTGTATCGATATAGTATTCGTCTATACGTGCTTCTGGTGGAATGACGATGTTATCGCCCGTTTTCAGCCGCAACCAATTTACTAATTTAGAATCTAACTCAATGGCGTCTAATCCAGAATAGAGCACCATCACGCCCATAATCTCATCGGCTTTTTCTGCAATGATCGTCTTTAAATACGAATGACGATTGTCTTCACGTCTAAATAACTGAATGAGCTCTTGCTGTACGGCAGTAGAATCAGTTTCTCCAGTCATTTGTTCAGCGATGCTACCAATCGCATCGATGATGAGGGGGACGGCACCTTCTGCATCTGCAGGTCTTGCTTTTCGTATATTTATGTTCATGTCAATCAACTCCTTGTTGACACTATACCAAAAATATTGAAGTTCCATCTATAGCGGGGTTCATGGTAATCTAGAACTATTAAAATAGAGGAGGATGATGGTCATGGTTCAATCGAATAAAACCCACGTCCTCACTTACGGCGATGCATTTGTCGACTACATTGCAGACGATACAACAAATTCATCATTTTCAATGTTTTTAGGCGGGGCGACAGTCAATGTAGCCGTAGGTGTTGCCCGATTAGGTGTGCCTTCCGCGTTTATTACCATTACAGGAGACGATGCAACTTCTGAATTTGTTCGAGGTGAACTTGAAGCTGAGGATGTCATTATGGATTATGCAATACTTGAGCCTGAAAAGCGTGTGAGTGGAGTATATGTTCATTTAACAGAAGACCATGATCGTATTTTCCATCGCTATATTGATGAGGCACCAGATATCCAAGTAGCTGTGCACGACTTAAAGGAAGAAGCATTCCAAAAGGCATCCATTCTAAATTTGTGTTCAGGAACGATGTTTCAACCGACAGCGCTGGAAACTTCTCGAAAAGCAGTAGAATACGCGAAGAAGAATGATGTATTGTTTTCCTTCGATACAAATATTCGTCCATTACGTTGGAAAAGTGAAGCTGAATGTCGGGAAACGATTTTATCATTTTTCAAGGATGCAGATTTGTTGAAGTTCACAGAAGACGAACTGACGTTTTTAACTGAAACGAATTCAGTTGAAGAAGGCCTTGCAAAGATTGCCCATCTGGACATCCCTGTTATCTTAATTACTGCGGGAGCAGACGGTACTTATGCAGTTTTAAATAGACAAGTTCAACATGTTCCAGTTGAACCCGTCGTTGCTGTGGATACGACAGGAGCGGGCGATGCTTTTATGGCAGGCGTTTTGCGGTATGTGCATATAAATGGTTTGCCGACAACTATGGAGTCATTAGTTAGTTGTACGGAATTTGCAAATCATCTAGGAGCACTTGCTGCCACAAAAGCGGGTGCATTAACGGCTTTGCCAAGACTGAGTGAATTGAAGATAACATAAAAATCGCCCGTTGACTGTTCTGTCAGCGAGCGATTTTTTATGCATTAGTGTAACAAAAATCCTGCTACACTACTGCCTATTAACAACACCATTATGATTGTGGCGAGTAGCCAATCACGGGCGTTTATGGAAATCGGTTCGTAATACGCCGAACGTCGCTCGCCGGTAAAGCCCCGTGCTTCCATAGCAAAAGCAGACCTTTCCGCACGGCGAACAGCTCCCGCGAGTAATGGAATTAACAATCTACGCATACCTAGTAATCGTTGCCAGACATGCTTTTCTTCTCCAACTCCCCGTAATCGGTGCGCATGGCGAATAAGAATGAACTCATCCTTCACAACAGGTAAAAATTGGTATCCAACCATTACTCCATAAGCAAGTTTTGGAGACAGACGCAACTGTTGCATAAGACTCATCACAAATTTGACTGGGTCTGTTGTCAAAGCAAATAACAAAGACATTGATGAGAAAGCGAAGACACGAAACGATAATGATAACGCCGTATTCCACTGAGTATTTGTCACTTCAAACTTTCCCCAAGTCCAGATGACATGTCCACTTGTATCAGCCGCAAAAAGTAAGGTAGTCCACAAATAACCGATAGCGGTAAAGGCGATGGGAATCATGAACAGTGACCAGACTTTCCAATTCACTCTACTGAATAACAGTTGAAGCAGGATAACCCCCAGGAAGAATAGCAAAGGGGTCCATGGATTGAAAAACCACGCCAGAGTCAACATGGAAACTAGAACTATAATAAATTTTAGACTTGGATTCATATCGTGTAACCATGTGCGACTAGTCATGTAAACACACTCCAATCGGTGCCACTAGTTGATGTTTTTCTAATAACTGCGCTAGCTGCCACACCACATCATTGTCAAAACGCCCAGTCAATTGCCCGTTGTTCAGTAAGAAGATGGTATCTGCAATGGCTGCTGCAAAGGTCATATCATGTGTCACGATTAAGATAGCAAATCCTTCTTTTGCACGAGCATTGATTAAATGAAACAATTCTTTCAGCGCTGCTTCATCTTGTCCAGATGTAGGTTCATCTAGTAAGAGTACAGGTCTTTTATCTGAAAGCATCGTCCCAATCGCAACGCGGCGTTTTTGCCCATGGCTGACCGAGAAAGGGTGAGCTTGCTCAATTTCGTTCAAGCGTAAACGAGTCATAATGTCTGTAATCTCTTCTTCTTTTGTGTTATTTGAAAATCGGATTTCGTCTTTTACGCGTTGCGTGACAAATAACTGTTCAGGTGATTGTGGAACGTAACCCGGAAGCATGGTGCCACTTTTTATAGTGCCATCCGATTTTTTCAAAATGCCACATATGGTTTTTAAAAGAGAGGACTTGCCACTGCCATTTGGACCTGCAAGTACGGCAATTTCTCCGCGTTGTAATTGGAATGAAACGTCCTTCAATAACTGTTTACCTTTCACGTGTACATGTACGTTTTTTGCTTCTAAAGCCACTTCTGGTTGAATAGCCGAAACGCGTTTCGGAAAGGTAATGCATGGTTTTGTTGGATTCAATTCTATAGGGAGGTCTCCTGATGCACGAACGTGAATAGCACGATCAAAAAAAGTTCCCCATAAATCGAGTTGGTGCTCGACCGCGACAATTGTTAATGGGTATGACCATTTCAAGGTATCGAGCCACTCTACATAGTGTTTTGCAGTTAACGGATCTAGGTGGGCAAGCGGTTCATCTAGCAATAACACTTCTGGTTGCATAAGAATTGCACATGCTGTTGCCACTCGTTGTTTCATTCCCCCAGAAAGAGTTTGTATGGTCGTTTTTCGGAATTGTGTAAGACCAGTCATTTCAAGTGTCTCCGTGATGCGATGCTCCATTTCAGGTCGAGTTACATGCAAGTTTTCTAATGTAAAAGCCATTTCCTGTTCAACTGTTGGCATACAGAACTGTGTATCTGGATCTTGAAACACAGTAGCGACGCGGTGGTTGATTTCACCAGGAGCAAAACATGCAGCATCGCGTTGCCAAAGTGTTATTGAACCTTCAAGGTCACCATCGCAATTGTCAGGATACAAGCGATTCATTAAATACAATAAAGTGCTTTTCCCGCAACCACTAGGACCATATAAAGCTACACGTTCCCCAGCTTGAATGGAGAAAGAAATATTTCTAAATACTGGCGATTCATCTTCTGGAAATTGAAAAGTGACATCTTTAAAATCAATGATTACCGGCGTAGCTACTATTTCAACTTGAGATTTTTTACTGAGGGTATTAACCAATAACCTCACCTTTTATCTTGTGATTTTTACCTGTATCACGGGAAATGGAGTAGCCACGAAGAGCCCCAGTAGCGAGTAAACCATCTGATAAATATTTGCCACCTAAGCCAGCAATGACAGCACCACTTATGACACGAAGCGTAAACATTAAGACTAACAAGGAAGGATCAAGTGCTGCGTAACCAGACACCAAGAAGCCATAAGCAAAACTAAAGACTGCGGAACCGACACCTGCTAAACAAAGCACCCACCAGTCATAACGTTTGTAACCAGTCGCAGCAAATGCTGCCTCAGCTCCTAGTCCCTGAACAAGTCCTGTTAAAATCAATCGAGGACCTACTGCATTACCAATCATCACTTCAATCATTGCGGCCATCGTTTCGGACAACAAAGCGGCACCTGGTTTGCGGATGATGTAGGTGCAGATAATCGAGACAATAAACCAAATTCCAAATATCCATTCATACGCAATCGGACCAATCACACCTGCCCAAATGTTTCCGACTTGGACAAATAGTAAATACACGACCGCAAAAACAACGGCAAATACGGACATTAAGACGACTTCTTTTAGTTTCCATGATTTCAACATATTACGCATCTCCTTTATGTGAAGGGCTGTTGATGCTCATGTTAACAGTCATCACTAAGTGTCTATGTTGTTCCGAACGGGCATGAGTGAATGCTTCTTCTAGGAAGGTAAAAACCTCGTGTATATCGCCATGGAGCCCACTTGCATAGTGCATCGACTCATTGAACACACCATGTTCTTTTGCACGAGCTACTTCTGTATAAATGACCGGCATATAGTCGGGGTTATTCATAGGATAAAGCGCAAACTGAGATGAAACATATTGTTTGATCTCCCGAATTTGAGGTTCGTTTAACAAGATGTCATCTTTCTCTAAATACACATCTCCCGCAGAATCCCCAGGACAACCAATCGAAAATGTCCCGTTAAATGCTACATGTGCTCCTGTCTTCGCTGCATATAAAACAATGGCTCTCGCTGTATCAAAGACGTGAATTTGCTTGCCACGCATGACTGTACTGACGTCATCAGTATGCATCCACACATTTGATGTATCCGCTTCGCGCAATGCCCCTTTAATAATTTCAATAAAATTGTCTGCCATTGGGTGAAGCGAAAATCTTAACCCCACAATTGGACTTGTCCCACAACTAAACCCTTGTTCCATTCCCATCTCCTCCTTCTAATTGGTGTCTAGAGAGTAAGTTAACGACGTCATAAGTGGTGCGAGTTACTTCGATAAAGTTGAGACAAAAAAACGTCTCTCTAAAATGAAAGTGTCTATCACCGAAAAATATAGTCAACCACTCTGCTCAGTCACCGTTTTTGAACATAAAAATAGCCGCATTCGACGTGGAATGCAGCTGTTTTGCTCAATAGAAATTGGCAAAAGTCGCCGCACTTCCTCACGCCAGTATTATCTGGATCGAGTGTTAAGGGATCGGAGCTAATGCTCTCATCTCAGCCAAAATATAGCACCCCTAGTGCAGTAGTCGTATGCAGTTTTTTAAATGTTAAAGAACGGCTTCATTGTAACGCACGAAAAACACATTGTAAACCAAGTAAAAAAATTATACTTGTCACAATATAAAATCTGTTCTATATTATATATAACAAAGCTGTTCTATTATTAATAGAACAAGAAGGGGTCGCATATGTTTATTGAAATTGAAGCAAATTCTGCCGTGCCGATTTATTTGCAACTGGCCCAGCAAATTATTGAAAGTGTTGCAAAAGGTAGCTTGAAACCGGGCGATTCTTTACCGTCAGTCCGTGCATTTGCTGCAGACCTTGGAATGAACATGCATACCGTAAATAAAGCGTATCATTATTTAGAAGAGAAGGAATTTATACAAATTGTACAGAAAAAAGGCGTATTCATTCATGAAAACGGGGTTCGGAAAGCATCTGAACTAGATCGACTTCGTTTGAAAAAAGAATTACGTCCAATTATTGCAGAGGCACTTTGTCTACAATTGTCCCAAGCAGAAATTGAGTTGTTAATACAAGAAATAAGTTTAGATTTGAAGGAGGAAATGTGATGGCCGCAATTATTTTTATTATCATTTTAATTTTTATTATTGCCATTCAAGCTTTCTTACCAAAGTTTTTAAAAGAAAGTGAGGCATTTGGTATCTACATCCCGGATACTCATGTCAAAGACAAACGAATAGAACACATGAAAAATGGCTATACAAAAGCCATATTAGCGAGTGGGATTGTTATCCTCGCGGTTTTTATCGGATGGCTATGGACGTTTCGTCCCAGTCAGGAGCAAATGGTCTATGTTGGAATGGTTGCTCAAATAGTGGCACTAATCTTCTCAATGGGACTTTATGCAAAAAACCATATTGCTTTAGCTAATTGGAAGAAAAATGAAAAGTGGACTGCTGGGCAGAGTGAGCGAAAAGTAGTCGACTTACAATTTCGTGAACAGCTTAAGTTGTTACCGAGTATCTACTTTATAATTCCTATGATTATAACTCTTGGTTTAGGGATTTTAGGGTTAAGTCAATACGATACGTTATCCAACCAGATTCCAACACATTGGGGACCAAGTGGCGAAGCAGATGCATTCGCAGAAAAAAGTTGGGTTTCGGTGAGTGCTTTACCTATCATGACACTCGTACTCCAAGGGATGCTACTGTTTTTCAATGGAGCGATGAAACAATCAGGAGCGAAGATTCAAGTTCGCCACAAGAAACGTTCACGTGAGCAACAACTCGCGTTTCGAAAATATTCAAGTTGGTTATTATTTGTCGTGACAATTACCGTAACGTTGCTGATGGGGTACTTACAGCTGACAATCATCTACCCTGAAATCATGTCTACCAGTCTTACATTAGGATTTACACTAGGTTTTCTAGTTGTCATTCTTGGATCGGTTCTGTACTACACTGTAAAAGTAGGGCAAAGCGGAACAAGAATTACTGTTTCAGAACATGAAATGAATCCTGAAAATGTCATCGATATGGACGATGATCAATACTGGAAGTTGGGTCTATTTTATGTAAATAAAAACGATCCTAGCATTCTCGTTGAAAAGCGATTTGGTATTGGTTGGACCGTAAATATGGGGCATAAAGGTAGTTGGATTTTCCTTGTCTTGTTATTTGTCAGTATATTTTTGATATCAACATTACTTTAAAAAGGAGTGTTAGAAATGGATTTTCTAGAAGGGATTCCATGGGGTATTATCGCACCGATATTTATTATTCAACTTTTATTACTAATTATTGCACTTATTGATTTATCAAAAATATCTGAAACAAACGGACCTAAGTGGGTTTGGGCATTAGTCATTATTTTCTTTAGTCTTTTCGGGCCCATAACGTATTTCATCATCGGGAGGAAACAAGGATGACGGCAATTTTAGAAACGACCAATTTAACGAAAATATACGGTTCAGAACAAGCAGTAAATAAAGTGAGTTTTTCACTGATTGAAGGGACATCAACTGCTTTAATCGGCCCAAATGGTTCAGGCAAAACAACCACATTATCCATGTTAGCAGGATTACTGCAACCGACTGATGGGATGATCTCGTTTAATGGTGAAAAACATGCGGATATAAGAAAACATATTGGATTTCTACCACAATATCCTCAGTTTTTCTCTTGGATGACGGCTTTGGAGTTTACCGAAATGGCTGCTCGATT
Organism: Paenisporosarcina sp. P5_A11; assembly: GCF_056400705.1. Taxonomy (NCBI): domain Bacteria; kingdom Bacillati; phylum Bacillota; class Bacilli; order Caryophanales; family Caryophanaceae; genus Paenisporosarcina; species Paenisporosarcina sp. P5_A11. The sequence continues at coordinate 13,021 of NZ_JBFUKT010000017.1, read as the reverse complement.
AAGTGGAATGGATAGTCGTCACACAAAGATAGAAGCACAAAAAACCCTTGAGTTCGTTGGACTTGGGGAAGCTTTACGGAAAAAAACAGGTGCTTTTTCAGGCGGGATGAAGCAGCGACTTGGCTTAGCACAGGCTATAGTTCACAAGCCAAAAATTTTATTGTTAGATGAACCAGTATCAGCACTCGATCCAGTCGGAAGACGTGAAATCATGAATTTATTAAAAAGCTTGCAACAAAACATGACGATTTTATACTCGACTCATATCTTAAACGATGCTGAAGAAATGACGAATCAATTATTGTTTTTACGAAAAGGTGAATTGGTAGAACAAGGATCCCTAAGTGATGTAAAAACAAAATATGATTCTCCTCGTTATCGTGTGGAGTTTGCTAGTGCACAAGATGCGCTCACTTTTGCGGCGAGGTCTCCATGGAAAGTTAGTTATGAAGAAATATTTGCTTTTATTGATTTGGACAATGAGCTGCCAGAAATGAATGCAGTGTTAGGTTATCTATCCAATAGTGGTCTCAGTATTCGAAAAGTAGAGCGCCAAACCTCGAGCTTGGAAGAAATATTTATGAAGGTGGCGGGACAAGAATGAAGAATCTAATCGTACTGTTTCAAAAAGAGTGGCGAGAAAATACACGCAACTTTAAAATCCTGTGGATCCCGCTTGTCTTTATATTCTTCGGATTGTCTGAGCCACTTACTAGTTATTACTTACCCCAAATTTTAGAAGCAGTAGGCAATCTTCCGGAAGATGCTGTGTTCTCATTACCAGAGTTTACAGCCGCTCAAGTAATCATGGCTACAATGGGTCAATATCAATTTTTCGGGATGTTGGTCTTGATATTAGGATTTGCGGGCACCATTTCTCGTGAACGAAAAAATGGAACAGGAACGCTCATTTACGTTCGACCAATTTCTTATCTCAGCTACTTTTTAAGCAAGTGGAAAGTCATCGGAATAATTGCATTAGTTAGTGTATGGCTGGGGTTGTTGACGACTTGGTATTACACAGAGTTGTTATTTGGAAAAGTAGATACCGCGGATTTCTTCGCGTTTGCTGGGACTTACAGTGTGTGGATTTTATTCGTCGTAACAATAGTAGTGGCCATGAGTGCTTGGTTGCCTACTGGTGCAGCAGCTACAGTATCGCTGTTGTTAGTGTTACTTGTACAAATTGTTGACTCATTGCTAGGAGCATATTGGACAATTTCACCATGGAAATTAGCCATATATGCAACACAGTGGTTGACTGGCTCTCCAGATGCAACTAATTTTTGGTGGAGTATCGTGGTTACGCTAATTGCTATAGTGGGGTTAGTCGTTTTTGGAGTGTGGATGTCAAAACGAAATGCTTCGAAAACTAAAATTTAAATAGAAGAAAATCCCTCTCCAATCGGAGGGGGATTTTCTTTTGAAAACCATTAATTACTGGGAGTCTTTATTTTCAGTATCAGGTGCATTTGTATCTTTTGATTCAGTTCCCATATCCGAATCATTTCCATCTGACGGAACCGCATCATCAACACCTTCAGGAAGGAATTTTTCTTCTTGACCACTTTGATTTTGTTGAGTTCCAATGGATTCGCCATTATTATTATTGCCACACCCTGCGAGCATAAATATAGTCAAAATGACGAATAATAAAGATTTCATATACAAAATATTTTACCTCCTGTAACAACCAAATTTGTCTTCACGATTAGGTTGCACATGCAGCAGTGAAATATGTATTTTAAGATGAAACCTGGTTTAAATATTTCGTTTTCTCATCTCTTTAAATGATGTAGTGAGGATTTCGACCATTCGGATGGTGTTTTCAACCATTTAAAGTCCGTTTTCATCCATTCGGTAAGATTTCACCAAATTTATCTTCCAGGTCTACGGTTTTCTTCTGATTTGAACCACGCGCGGATTCCTTTTCCTGCATAAGGTTCATCTGCAAAACGAGGGAGGATGTGAAAATGCGCATGTTGGATTGATTGATTCGATGCTTCACCGACATTCCATCCAAGTGTATAGCCGTCGGGTGCATAATTTTCGTCCGCATATGCTTTCACTTGTTGCATTAATTCGTATGTAGCTGCCCACTCTTCGGGAGTTAAATCAAAAACTGTTGGTCGATGAATTTTGGGGACGATGAGTCCACTGCCTTCTAAAACAGTTTGGTGACTCGGATGTTGTAAATACAGACAATATTCATTTTCGAAGACAATGCGTTGATCAGAATCTTGTTGAGGTTCGCAAAAAGGACATGTTACTTTTTCCAATGGATCACCTCTTTTTCTTTTAATTGTATAAAATTGAAAGGTTATGAAGCAAGCTATGTAGAATGAGTGATGAACGGGAGGAATGCAAAATGGAAAAACAGCAGCAGGTCGAGCAAGCGGTTCGAAACTCTGAACGCTTTCTAACGGCTTTTCACCGTATTGAACAATCGATGAAAGACATTATTGGTACAAACGATCATTTATCATTTTTTAAATTAGTTGAGTTATCGAAACGTAAGAATGCAATTGTTCGTAAGTATGAAGAAGATTTGAGAGAATATACGACGTTACGAAACGCGATTGTGCATCATAAGACGTCTACAGAGTATGCAATTGCAGAACCACATGATGAAATTGTCTTAGCGCTGGAAACAATTGATGAAGCTTTAGCTAAACCTATAACTGTTGGTCAAATGTTTGAGCGTAATGTCAGTATTCTTCAAGCGAAGGACACGTTAAGGGATGCATTAAAGTTGATTCGAGAGAAACAATTCACTCAAATCCCCGTATATGATGGCAATGTTTTCGTAGGACTTTTAACAGCAGTAGGCATAATGTTTTGGTTAGCAAATCATGAAAAAGAAGATATTTCCTGGGAAATGACTGTCGAATCAACTCTTCAACATGAAAAAAAGAAAGAAAATCATCTATTCGTACCACGTGAAATGTCTATTTTTGAAGCTGAAGAATTATTTAAAGAAGCAATATCAAAAGGAAGACGCTTAGAGGCATTACTGATTACGGATGATAAAGGCTTGGTTGGCATTGTTACTCCACTGGATTTGATTAAAATTGAAGCATGAAAATTCTTGTGAATCGAACTGGCCGCATCTAAAAGGGGAATCTCAAATCGAGATGCCTCTTTTTTTATATTAAACTTTGCAAGAATAAGACTAGTCCCTTTGCCTTTCATTCATTTGGAAAGAAAAACTTAAAATAGCTCAAAATTTTATTTTGGCCACTTATGTGCCTCTGATAATTTCATTTTCTGCTGTTTTTATAGGACAATTAAACTATATGAAAAAAAGCCTGAATTTTCGTGTGTTAACATGCAAATGAGGTGATGAGATGATTCTTAAACGTTCAGAGTTATCAGTTGGTTTATAGAGTCTTAAAAGAAATGAATCTGAGAGTAGAGGGGACAGGGAAAAAGACAAAATATAAAATGGTATTTCGAGAGTGAAAATTGCGGAATGGATAAAAAGTAACAATGAGTGGATGGAAACAGCTTATGGGTGGTCGAAAACTTCATCTGAGTGGTCGAAAACTACCCATGAGAGGTCAAAAACACCATATCAAATAAACCTAATTTGGAGAAGGACTGCGCCTTCTCGTTAAAAGAAAAAAACCTTCCTTTTCGTCAGAAGGTTTTCCGTATGCACTATACTTCACTCATAACGGCGTGAGTATTGCCTTCGCCATCTTTGAAAAAGGCCATCCAGATTTCTATGTCGCCCATTTTGCCAACCATATGTGGTTCATCAATAAATTCTGCTCCTGCTTCCTGCATAGACATTACAGTGGTTGAAAGGTTGTCTGTTTTGAAATATAGGACTGAGCTTGGATGATTGAACTCTTCTTTTTCTGGCAGACTCAAAAGTAATCGTGTTTCTCCGCATTGAAAAAAGGCTAATCCATTTGATTCAAACAGTAAAGGCAAACCGATTACATCTTTGTAAAAAGCCACTGCTCGAGTTACATCTTTTACATTCACCGCAATTTGCCCAATTGACTCAATTGCTAAATTCTTCATTTATATACCCTCCAATTTCTCACTATTCTTCTTTCGACAAAAAGTTTGGAACTCCTGCTATGGTATCCTAGTAAAAAAAGGGGGATACGTATGTTACATCACGTTGAAATGAACGTTTCAGATTTAAAGGAATCAAGAGACTTTTATGATTTTTTATTACCGAAATTGGGCTATACCCTTTATCAAGAATGGGGAAAAGGCTTTAGTTATAAATACGATGCCACCTATCTAGTGTTTGTTCAAACTGAAGAAAAGCATGCCGAAACTGCGTATCATCGAGGACGTACAGGCTTGAATCACTTAGCGTTTCAGGGTAAGTCCCGTAAACAAATAGACGATTTAACGGAAAAATTAATTAGTCGAGGAACAACGATATTATATAAAGATCGCCATCCGTATGCTGGAGGAAATCAGACATATGCGGTGTTTTTTGAAGATCCAGATCGTATCAAATTGGAGATTGTGGCACCTGAATAACGGGTATGGGTAGTAAAAGGGCTGAGGGCAATGCCATTTGATTATGATTTGGATTTTGACAACCTGGACTTTCGGAAACAACCTGAATTGTACCGAGTAGGTCGCGGATTATCGGACAAAAGACGATTTCGTGGGAATGGATATGGCACGAAAATTTATGCCCGTCGATACACCAATTATAAGGGTGGTCGAAAATACAACGAAGACGGGTTAACTAAGGAACGCGACATAGATCCTGTAAAAGCGAAATCGGCCGCATCTTCAAAAAGAAATGGGACCAAATTCATGAAGATGAAGACTATTTGAAACGAAGAAAGAAACATCAAAAAGAATTTGGCTAATAACTTTGGCTGGCGTTACAACATCATGGTTACTGTTAGCCAGATAGAAGGATTTACTTTATGCTTAATAAATAAACTAGGGGGAATCTCCATGAACATAACGATTTTCGGTGCAACAGGGCGAGTAGGAAATGATGTTTTAAAACGTGCACTTAAAGATGGACTTCACGTGACGGCACTTGTGCGTACACCATCAAAATTAACACCCCATGAAAACTTAACGATTCTAGAAGGTGACATTCGCGATTTTTCACTTGTAAATAAAGCAATTGAGGGTGCGGATGCTGTATTCAGTGCAATCGGTACTGATAAAACAACAACATTAACTGAAGCGATTCCACTAATTATAGAAGCTATGAGTAAGGGAGAAGTTAAACGCATTGTTACAATCGGTACGGCAGGAATTTTGCAAAGTCGTACTAATTCGGAACTATATCGTTTTCAATCAACAGAATCGAAACGTCGCTTAACGTTTGCTGCTGAAGAACATGCTAAGGTTTTTGAACTGCTCGCTGCTACAAATTTAGAGTGGACGATTGTGTGTCCAACTTACTTGCCAGATGGCGATGCGACAGGGGAATGGCGAACAGAGCGCAACTTTTTACCTCAAGATGGCGCAGAAATATCAGTAGGTGATACAGCATTTTTTGCTTATAAAGAATTGCTAAATCCGCAGTTTGTTGCATCGCGAGTAGGGATTGCATATTAAAAGGAGTCACATATGTTCAGGAAATTAGTGAAATACGTATTGATTATTGCTTGTTTAGTAGTCTTTTTTTACGTCAATAATAACTGGCTTACAGTCTCTAACCACACCATTCAATCATCCGAAATTCCAACATCTTTTGATGGATATCGAATTGTTCAAGTGTCGGATTTACATGATGCCACATTTGGTGCAAACCAACAGCGTTTGGTTAAAAAAATTCAGCAAACGAAGCCGGATACAATCGTAATCACAGGAGATATCATAGATAGCAATCGATACAATTTACAAAACAGTTTGGATCTCATTGATCAAATTGTGAAAATCGCTGATGTTTATTATGTTACGGGGAATCATGAAGTAGCTACAAATGATGTTGATCGAATTAAAGAAGAATTAACCGATCGTGGAGTTCGAGTTCTATCTAATGAAACATTAAAACTTGAGCGTTCTGGAGAAGCCATTTCTTTAACAGGTATCGAAGATCCATTAATGGGAAAAGTTGCTTCTCAAATGATTGCCGATTCACGTGTGCCAAGCGACGCGTTTACCGTTCTTCTTGCTCATCGACCAGAAGACTTTCAAGCCTATGTAGATGCAGGGATAGATGTGACATTTTCAGGCCATGCTCATGGTGGACAGTTTCGTATACCAGGAATGGGTGGACTTGTTGCTCCTGGCCAAGGTTATTTTCCGAAATACACAGCTGGCATTCATGAACAGGATCAAAAGAAACTTGTGGTTAGTCGCGGTCTTGGGAACAGTATCATTCCAATGCGTTTATTCAACTTGCCAGAAATTGTCGTGGTCACGTTGAAATCAAACTAAACAAGAGAGAGCTATTAGAAATCCATAAACTACGGACTGAAATATAATTAATAGGGACGAATAACTATTTATCGAACCAAATTCAAGATTTTCAAAACACTTACAGGATAGCCGATTAAATAACATATGAATCAACAACTCAAAGGAGAGAACTCATTGTCAAACTCAGTTACATTAAGTCCATACCAACCTGATCATCAGCAAGCATTGCAATTTTATCCATTAACACCAGAACAACTTGAGTACACTGAACATCCATTAGAATTGCTGAAACATGATGGTCATTCGAGAACGCCGGTCACAATTTTATCTCGCAATTCAATCGCAGGTTTCTTTGTACTAGACGTCAGTGATGATCGTTACTCGTATAGTGAAAATCCAAATTCTGTTCTCTTGAGAGGCTTTTCCATTCATCCGGATTTCCAAGGACAAGGTGTTGCGGCAGAGGCAATCCTTGAGCTACCTTCTTTTATTCTCCAACACTTTCCTCAATTCGATGAAGTGGTGCTGGGTGTAAACGAGCTCAATGAAACAGCTAGACACGTTTATTTGAAAGCCGGTTTTACAGATGAAGGACGTCGTTATATGGGGCCAAAAGGTCAGCAGTATGCTCTTCATTTATATGTACCAAGTGAGGATAATTAAATTTCAACAAAAAACAGTTGCTCTCAAGTAAAGAGAGCAACTGTTTTTTTATTCTGATAGTCAGTGACGATCTTTTGCTTCACCAATTTTTTCTTCTACAGCACCCTTAGCTTTATCGTATTTGCCTTCAGCTTGAAGGGATTTGTCATCTGTTGCATTTCCAACTTGATCTTTCACTTCACCTTTGGCTTTGTTTACGCCTGCTTTTAATTTGTCTGAAAGTCCATTATCGTTGGTCATGTGAATATGTAAAGCCTTTACTGCGAATCGTCACCATCGCATTAATCATTCAAATTGTTGTTTCTAATTTATAGATAAGTTATTTGAATATTTTGTATGATAAAAAGAAAGAGCAGGAGAGGTGACAGACATGAAAAAATTCTTTGTTCTCGTAATGTGCTTGTTTCTAGCCGCTGGGTGTGGATTCCTTGAAAAAGAGGCAACCGCTGAGCCAGAATCTTTTAAAGAAGTCGCGACTAATCTGCAAATTCCATGGTCTATTAATCAAGTGGGTGATGAATTTTACATATCAGAACGTGTCGGTACTATTGCTTTCGTAAAAACAGACGGCAAGGTTGAACATCAAAAAGTGGAGCTTTCATCTCCTTTAGCAGAGGTTGCAGAAGCTGGTTTACTGGGCTTTGTCTTATCACCGACATTCGAGGAAACCAAAACGGCATTTGCCTACTACAATTATGACGGCGGAAAAGGTCCATTCAACCGCATCGTAACGTTGAAGTTAGAAGGCAACGTCTGGAAAGAAATCGACATCCTATTAGACGGCATCTCGACTGGCAATGTGCATCACGGTGGGCGCCTCGAAATTGGTCCGGATGGTTTGCTGTATGCAACTATTGGAGATGCATCGAATCCGAATTTAGCGCAAGGTCCACAATCTAAAAACGGTAAAATCATTCGTTTAAATGCCAACAATCAATGGGAAATGGTCAGTCTTGGTCATCGCAATCCACAAGGCCTCGCATGGAGGGAAGACGGAATATTTTTTGCTTCGGAACATKGACAATCCGCCAAAGATGAAATCAATAAAATCGTAGAAGGCCAAAATTATGGGTGGCCATTAATAGAAGGAAATGAAGAACGGGAAGGGTTTGTAACACCGTTGCTTCATTCAGGAGCRAATGATACGTGGGCCCCTTCTGGTATGACGTTTCATAAAGGCAAGTTATATGTTGCCGCACTTCGTGGCGAAGGCATATTAGTCGTTAATTCTGAGACTGGCGAACTAGAGGATAAGATTACAGGCTTCGGTCGAATACGAGATGTATTTTCAAATGGTGAAGAACTATACTTCGTCTCAAATAATCTTGACGGCCGAGGAACTGCTGAAGAGAATGACGATAAACTTTACCAATTGTAGATAAATAACAGCACATTCGCATGTTTAAGTGACGGGAGTGAAAGGAATACTTTCACAAAGGAGCTGATTTCGAATGAGTAAAGAACAAGCATTAAACATATTAAACGAAAGTCGCACCGGCACAATGGCAACAGTTAAGAGCAACAAACCGCATTCACGATATATGACGTTCTATAATGAAAATTTCACACTTTACACGCCAACTAATAAAAACACGCATAAAGTAGAAGACATTGAAGCAAACCCATACACCCATATTTTAATTGGCTATGAAGGTGAAGGATTTGGCGATGCATTCATAGAAATTGAAGGCCAAGTCAGTGAAAGCACAGACGAAAGCTTAAAAGAAAAAATTTGGAATGACCATATGAAGAATTGGTTTGAAGGACCAAACGATCCAAACTTAGTGATTCTGGTAGTCAAACCCTCATCTGTACGACTGATGAATAAAAGTGGTCAACCACCTGAAACAATCGAATTTTAGAAAGAAAAGCGTAAAGCGCCTTGTTAGCTCTACACCGGCGCTGGAATGATGAAAGGCGAAGATTTCGCCTTTCTGACCCATAATGGGGCCCGCGTGCTGGCGCTTGGAGCTAGACAGATAACGTTGACAGAACCTTTATGCTATTTCTTTTAGAAAAACTCGCTCTCTATTGAGAGTGAGTTTTTTTGTGTTTCTGGAGAGGATGAAATGTTCGTCTCCAGGGGAACGGACAGAAATCCTTTGGAATGCACACATAATGTTCACGCATCAATTTTCTGCAAATTAAAGAGAAGGTATAATCAAAAATATCTCGAATACCATATTTAGGAATAAATATATCGAAGGTGTTACCTATAATCATTTTCAAAGGAGTATTCATGTGAATTCATTAAAACCAATTAAAAGAAGTAGTTTCCGAATCTTTTTAGGAAAGAAAGCCTACCGACTGAAACGTTATACTGAATGGGTATTCGATGAGAAAAAATATGCGAAAAATAAAGGGGAAGTAAAGTTAGAACATGTTATCTTTAAGCATAAAACTCCATTACTGCGTCAATTAAAAGATGTCGACATGCAGATGCAATACAACAAAGTAACGAATTTGAAAATTGCTGTCAAAAAGATTAACCGTATCGTAATTCAACCAGGTGAAACCTTTTCATATTGGAAGACCATTGGTGCGACAACTAAAAGAAAAGGCTATGTAGACGGAATGATTTTGCATTATGGAAAAGTCCGAACCGGAGTTGGAGGAGGGCTATGCCAATTATCAAACTTAATTTACTGGATGACCCTACATACGCCTCTTACGGTAACGGAAAGATACCGTCATAGCTACGATGTCTTTCCAGATTCTAAACGAAGTCAACCTTTTGGCAGCGGTGCAACTTGTGCCTATAACTACTTAGACCTTCAAATAAAAAATGAAACCAAGGAACCTTATCAGCTCGTTATTTATTTAACAGATGTATCCTTGGTAGGTGAATGGAGATCATTAAACATACCGACTAACACGTATAAAGTGTATGAAAAAGAACATCAGTTTACCCTTGAGCAATGGGGAGGATATGTTCGACACAATACCCTTCACAGAGAAATCTATAATAGGAGTAATGAGTGTATCGATGATGAGTTTATTACTGAAAACCATGCCATTACCATGTACGAACCTTTCTTAACAGGAGGATAAGGTGAAAAAGAGAGTCATTTATTTGTACAAAATTATTTTGATACTTTCATTCTTGTCGATAGTGGCTAACAAAATTTCATTTACATCCAAATTAAAGGTCGTTTTAATTTTTCCTGTAACCCACTTTTTGTCTTTACCGAGGGTAGAAAGTTCTTTGACATCAATTTTGCCCTTCTTCAATTTGACCTTTTCTCATTTCTGATAATAGAACATCAATAGAAATCCGTGCTTTAGGTAAACTCTTATAGATGATTTGTCCATTTTTAATAAGAGGAATGGGCGTGGGATCCAGTAAATTTCTTAGCTTAACTGATTTTAAGGTTAGAAAGATACCAATTAGATATAAAATGACTAGTGAAGTCATTGTTATTAAAGATCCACGTAATCCTAGACTTTCATCTGACAAAGGATGGGCAATAATATTACCAATTGAAATAACCATAATAAAATCGAGCAACCCTAACTGAGATATGGATCGATGGCCCATTATTTTAGCTACAATTATGAGAAAGAAAAAGGCAATAATTGCTCTCAAAATCCACTGTAAAGAAGTAAGTGATTCTTGACTATGAAAAAAATCCATGAGTTTTCACATCCTAACATTTTGTAAATCAGAAAGAATGTCTTAATATCCTTGTGATCCGGAAACTTAATTTAGTTTAACCATGTCTTACGTAAGTATTTATTTGAAAGAAAAAAAACATGATTTGAGGGAAAAAATGACTATCTATATAGCATTGTTAAGAGGAATTAATGTAGGAGGACACAAAATAATCAAAATGGCAGACTTGAAACAGCTGTTAGAAACTATGGGCTTAAGCAAAGTAAAAACTTATATTCAAAGTGGTAATGTCGTATTTGAATCAAACGAGGAAGCAGATAAACTATGCCAACAAATCGAGCAACAAATCGATACCACGTTCGGTTTTCCGGTTCCTGTTATCTTGAGAACGTCTAAGGAATGGGATCAGATTATCGATAATTGTCCTTACCCAGTAGAAACACTATTGGAAGGGGAAAGTGTCCATCTAACTTTATTGTCAGAAATACCCTCACAAGAAGCGCTTAACAAACTACAGAAGTTCCAACGTGATGTAGATCAATACCATGTTCAGGGAAAAGAGATTTACCTATTTTTACGTAGAAGCTTTCGAGATTCTAAGCTGCCACTCCAACTTCAAAAGTTAGGGGTTTCAGCAACAATACGGAACTGGAAAACCACCATGAAACTTGCAACAATGACGAAAGCAATGGAGTGAAATATAAAGCGAAAGACCACTATCTGCCAATGCAGATAGTGGTCTTTTTTTTGTCTAGCTCGTACTGTTCTTTATTGTTTAAATAAACTCATCCAACCTTTGTGTTTGAACCAAGCCAACATAGACAATCCAATTAGTATCATGGCACCAAGTGCAATAAAGTAGCCATATTTCATCTCGAGTTCTGGCATGTTTTCAAAATTCATCCCGTATACACCCGCAATGAATGTAAGTGGAATGAAAATCGAAGACACAATCGTTAAAATCATCATAATTCGGTTCATACGGTTCGAGTTCATTGCCATATAGCTGTCGCGAATATCCGCCGTCAGTTCACGGTTTGACTCAACAATTTCCGTAAGCTTAACAAGATGATCGGAAATATCGGCAAAGTAAGTATACTCATGCTGTTGAAGGTCAAAACGACTCGAGTTCAATACACGATACATTAAATCACGCATCGGTAAGATCGTCCGACGTAACCACAACAAATCGCTACGCATTTCAAATACAGTATCCATAGAAAAGTGTTTCATATCAAATGTCATCTGATCTTCAATTTCATTTAAATGATCTTCAATCTTATAGACAAGTGGAAAGTAAGAATCGACCACTTTATCGAGAATTTGATACATCGCGTAAATCGCTCCGCGCTCCCAAAACTTAGCATCCCGTTGTAGTTTTTCACGGACTATATCCAACTCATGAACGGAAGTATTGTGAAATGTAACGACAAAATTTTTCCCAATGAATAAATCTAATTCCTCTGCCTCAAGCGTTTCTTCATTCATGGTATGTACGACGAAAAACTGATAACCATCGTAATAATCTACTTTTGGTCTTTGCAAACGATGCAAACAATCTTCTATCGCAAGTGGATGGAAGTGAAAGAATGAATCTAGCAGCGCCCATTCTTCAGCAGATGGCTTATCAAAATCGACCCAATACCAGTCAAATGATTTTTTATTAAGATCTTCTAATGGAAAATCCACTTCTAATTGGCTATCAGCCGTAACACCAAATGTTCGAATCATACAAAACCCTCGTTTCAAACGATAAATACTAGTAGTAGTTTACCACGATTTTACGAAGAGCTTGTGTTTGAGCCAAGGTTTATGTAGAAAACAGAATCGACCGTCACCGATAGAACAATCGAATCCAAACCATGAATTGTAAACGTGGGAAAATTATTCTAAATAATGTCTTAACATACTATTCATATCCGCTTCATATTCAACAACTACACTAACAGTGCAAGTTCAAATATGAGGAGGCCCGACATGGATCAAACACAGTTGAAAAAGAAAGCTCTTCCTATCGCTATCCTTTCATTTTTAGCAATCGGTGGAGTTGCTGGAACCATAGTGAGGTTACCATTTCAGAAGCGCCAAGGGATACCTATTAAGGCAAGGTGAAAGTAGGTTTTCTCAATAAACTCTTCCTTATCATTGGAAAAGCTTTGTTAAATTAAACATTAGTAACAATACAAACATAATAGAATAGGAGATGTTGACAGTGAATAAAAAAATGTTATTGGGTACAGGATTTTCTTTAATCTTGTTATTTAGTCCGTTCACACAGGCTTTTGCTCAAGAGACAACAGGAGAAGTAAGGAAAGTGGATAATGTAGCGCATCGTGGGGCATCAGGATATGCACCTGAAAATACTCACCTGAAAATACT
>NZ_JBFUKT010000016.1:0-34394 GCF_056400705.1 Paenisporosarcina sp. P5_A11 | reverse complement strand
GATAAGCATGTTGTAGAAGCGTTTGAAAAGGTCCTAAAAGAAGAGGGGAAAATTTCTGTCATCAGTTAAGAGATGGACTATGCAATGAATTATTTTTAGAATTGTCTATAATTTTTAGAAGCATTTAAGGAGCTAAAGACTATCTAGATGCATCCATCGCTCCCTTGCAACCTGCAAGCACAGAGTAATCTAGATTTGGTTAACTACAGAATAGATGGTTTCTTTATGTAAATGTTCGGCCGAAGATGCTATTTCGGCCTCTTCCTGCTTTTTAAGGAAACGAAAGAGTGCATTTGCGCCTAGCATGCCGCAAGAGTGTGAAGCATGAGACCAACAAGTATGTGTTTTTCATACTTGTTGGCTCATGTGGAACGTGCGGCAAGCGTAAATGTTCGATAAACAACAATATAGTTTAATAGAGCTGTTATTAATAAGAGGGAACCGGCTCCCTTTCCATGGACGAACAGGCAAGCCTCCTCACTCGTTCCTCGCTGTGGGGTCTTGCCAGCCCGTTTTTCCGCAGGAGTGTCGCCGATTCTCTAATTATATTGAGCCAATTGAAAAGCTATGTTAAAGGAAGCTGTTAATATTGAAGAGCAAACGTAAGAGTGCATTTGCGCCTAGCATGCCGCAAGAGTGTGAAGCATGAGACCAACAAGTATGTGTTTTTCATACTTGTTGGCTCATGTGGAACGTGTGGCAAGCGCAAATGTTCGATAAACAACAATATAATATAAAAGAGCCAAATAAAAAGGGATGTCCTCATCATAGGATATTCCTTTTTGTATTCTTAATAATATTCTTTTCTTCCCTTCCCGAAAATAGTAAAAACAATTGATCCTGGATATTTTAAGAACATTATAAAGCGAAGAATTAGAAATGTATAAATGATGTTTTTTAAAATATATTTAATGTTAAGAAATTTTAAGGTAAATGAGTAATAAACCTTGATTTTGCTTGCTATTTTCGATGTTCGAAGAGTGTTTTTATAAATTAGCGGAAGCGTTTTCATTCATATAATTAAATAAAAATACAATAAAATTATGTCAGAATTTTATGTTAAAGTGTATTTTATGATATAATTATTCAAAATTGATAGTGAACTGTGAAGAATCCCTTCATGAAAATGAACCAACTTTCAACAGATTACTAGAGAGGGGACGTTGTCATGTCAAAGAATGGATACCCTGTTTCACAAGGCTTATATAGTCCTGAGCAAGAGCATGAAGCCTGTGGGATTGGAATGATTGCAAATATTAATGGTAAACAGACACATAGCATCGTTCAACATGCGATTACCATCTTATGTAACATGGAGCATCGAGGAGGCCAATCTTCGGATACAAGTACTGGTGATGGAGCAGGTATTTTAACGCAAATTCCACATCGTTTTTTCAAAAAACAGTGCGAGAAAGAAAACATCTATTTGCCTAGAGAAGGCGAGTATGGTGTTGGAATGGTATTTTTACCGAGGGATCACGATACTCGAATGAAAAGCAAAGATATTTTTGAGCGAATCATTGCAGAAGAAGGCCAAACATTCCTAGGGTGGCGTCCAGTTCCCATAAACGAATCATTTGTTGGGAAAGTGGCTTCAAAAACAAAGCCTTCGATTAGACAATTATTTATACAAGTAAGCGAAGATATAAAAACCCCACTGGATTTTGAGCGAAAGCTTTACATTATTCGAAAACGTATTGAAACAGAAATGGCAAGCATGAAAGGCTACGAAGATGTTTACATCAGTAGTTTATCTACCCGTACCATTGTCTATAAAGGAATGCTGATTCCCGAACAACTCGATTCGTTTTACATCGATTTAAATCATCCTGACTATAAATCCGCATTAGCACTTGTGCATTCCCGTTTCAGTACCAACACTTTCCCAAGTTGGAAGCGAGCACATCCAAATCGTTATACCATCCACAATGGAGAATTTAATACATTACGAGGCAATGTCAATTGGATGCGTGCACGTGAGCAAATGTGTGAATCGGAATTCTTCAATCGTGAAGATTTGCAAAAAGTGTTACCTGTCATCGATTCAGACGGCAGTGACTCATCCATGTTTGATAACTGCTTTGAGTTCTTACATCTTTCCGGGCGTTCACTTGCGCACACAGCTATGATGATGGTACCTGAGCCTTGGGCGAACGATAAGAACATCAAAGAAGAAAAACGCGATTTTTATGAATACCATAGTACGTTAATGGAACCATGGGATGGTCCTGCTGCACTCGTATTTACTGATGGAAATCAAATTGCAGCGTGTCTGGATCGCAATGGATTAAGACCGGCTCGTTATTATGTAACCAAAAGCGGCATGATTGTTCTAGGTTCAGAAGTAGGGGCATTGGATATTTTCGCAGATGATATTGAATATAAGGAAAGATTAGCACCGGGTAAAATCCTTCTAATCGATTTGGAAAAAGGCACGATTATTCCGGATGAAGAAGTCAAACTTCAAATTGCGTCAGAACAGCCTTATAGAGAGTGGCTAACAAATATGACGGATTTAGAAGATATTCCAGAGGCACTCGAGCAACAACCAGTTCATGCGGGAGACCAGCTCTTAAAGCAACAACTAGCATTTGGTTATACACGAGAAGAATTAAATAAAATCATCAAACCACTTGTTACAGAAGGAAAAGATCCAGTCGGTTCAATGGGTTATGATTCTCCACTTGCAGTGTTATCGAAAAAGCCACAACTACTGTACAACTATTTTAAACAGTTATTTGCACAAGTAACGAATCCACCAATTGATGCGATTCGCGAGAAAATTATTACGATGACAGATACAACTATAGGTGCTGAAGGAAACTTAGTAAGCCCAAATCAAGACAGCTGTAAGCATATTCGACTTAAAACACCTGTGCTGACCAATCGTCAATTACAAAAAATTCGTTTGCAAAATCTAGATGGTTTCAAAACGGTAACGTTCTCTACGCTTTTCGAAGTAAAGATGAACGAAAATAATATGGAAAATGCTCTCGATAGCTTGTTTGTTAAAGCTGATAAAGCAATAGAAGAAGGAACAACCTTGTTGATTTTATCTGATCGAAGTGTGTCAGAACATCAAGCAGCTATTCCAGCACTTCTTGCTGTTTCTGGTCTACATCATCATTTGATTCGACAAGGAACCCGTACAAAAGTAAGTATTTTACTTGAATCTGCTGAAGTGAGAGAAGTACATCACTTTGCGACGCTACTGGGTTATGGGGCAGAAGGAATTAATCCTTACCTTACATTTGATTCTATTCGCGATTTGATTGATAAAGGTGAAATCAACATCGATTCATTCGAAAAAGCGGTTGAGAAGTACATTTACTCAGTAACAGATGGCGTCATAAAAATCCTCTCTAAAATAGGGATTTCAACGATTCAAAGTTATCGAGGAGCTCAAATTTTTGAAGCAGTAGGCATTCATATGGATGTTATCGACAAATATTTCACACGAACATCTTCACGTTTAGGCGGAATTGGTATCAATATGATTGAAAAGGAAGTGCTAATGCGTCATGAGGAAGCATTTGGTGAAAATCGAGGAAGCAATCAAACACTAGATTCGGGAGATGAATTCCAGTACCGTGCAAACGGCGAAGATCATCAGTACAATCCGAGTACGATTCATACCCTCCAACATGCTTGTCGAACAAATAACTATGAAGTCTTTAAGAAATACACGAAAATGTTGACGGATGAAACGACAAACTTGCAGTCACTTCGAGGACTTTTGAAATTTAAACAGCAACCATCAGTGCCGATTGAAGAGGTAGAATCGGTTGAGGCTATTTGTCGACGCTTTAAAACCGGTGCTATGTCATATGGGTCGATTTCAAAAGAAGCACATGAAGCTTTAGCTGTTGCCATGAACCGTGTCGGAGGTAGAAGTAACACGGGTGAAGGTGGAGAAGATATCGATCGATTTACACCAGACCCAAATGGCGATTCGAGACGTAGTTCTATCAAGCAAGTAGCGTCTGGTCGCTTTGGTGTGACAAGTCATTACTTGGTCAATGCAGATGAGATTCAAATAAAGGTGGCGCAAGGGGCTAAACCAGGTGAAGGGGGACATCTTCCTGGGAAAAAAGTGTATCCATGGATTGCAGAAGTGCGTGGTTCAACCCCTGGTGTGGAATTAATTTCGCCACCACCACATCACGATATTTATTCTATCGAAGATTTAGCTGAATTAATTTTTAATCTGAAAAATGCCAATCCAAGAGCACGTATTAGCGTCAAATTAGTATCTGCTGTAGGTGTTGGGACGATTGCAGCAGGTGTTGCAAAAGGAAGAGCAGACCTTGTATTAATTAGTGGTTATGACGGTGGAACAGGCGCTGCGCCTCGAACAAGCTTGAAGCATACGGGATTACCGTGGGAGATTGGTTTAGCTGAAACTCACCAAACGCTTCTGTTAAATGGTCTCCGTGACCGTATTGTCATTGAAACAGATGGCAAAATGATGACAGGAAGAGACGTGGTTTTAGCTACATTACTAGGAGCGGAAGAGTATGGATTCTCAACAGCACCGCTTGTTGTTCTAGGCTGCGTTATGATGCGCGTCTGTCATATGGATACATGTCCAGTTGGTATTGCGACTCAAAACCCTGAGCTACGTAAGAAATTCACTGGGGATGCAGAACATGTTGCCAACTTTATGCGTTTTATTGCAACAGAAACAAGAGAGCTAATGGCTGAACTTGGTTTTAGAACGATAAACGAAATGGTCGGGCGTACAGATGCACTTGAAGTAAATGAAGCAATTGATCATTGGAAAGCGAAAGACATCGACCTTTCAGCCCTACTTTACTCACCAAACCTGCCAGCTAAAGTAGGACGTTATCATACTCGTGATCAAGATCATGAATTAGAGAAAACGCTCGATTTCCAAGAGCTAATTCCAATCTGCAAAAACGCGATTGAAAAACAGGAACCAGTTGAGTTTACAACGGCCATTCGCAATATTAACCGTGTTACCGGAACGATGCTCGGTAGTGAAATAACAAGACGTTACGGAGAAAAAGGATTGCCTGAAGATACGATACGATTAACACTTAAAGGATCAGCTGGTCAAAGTTTTGGTGCATTTATTCCCCGGGGAATAACTCTGAGATTAGTCGGAGATTCAAATGACTTTGTTGGAAAAGGGTTGTCTGGTGGGAAAATAATTGTTCATCCTGACCCAGTTGTTACTTTCCAACCTGAGAAAAATATTATTATTGGGAACGTGGCTTTCTATGGGGCTTCCGCTGGTGAAGCATACATTCAAGGCATTGCAGGAGAGCGTTTCTGTGTACGTAATAGTGGAGCCAACGTAGTAGTTGAAGGCGTAGGTGACCATGGCTGTGAGTATATGACGGGTGGAAAAGTTGTCGTTCTTGGTTCAACTGGACGCAATTTTGCTGCAGGGATGTCGGGTGGTATCGCCTATGTCTTTGATGAAGACGGTACATTTAGTTCAAAATGTAATGCAGAACTTGTTCTTATTCAACCTATAGAAAATCCAGAAGAATTAAAAGACGTATACAACATGATTGAAAAGCATGTTGACTATACAAATAGCGGGCACGGCAAGCGTATTTTAACTTACTGGGAAAAGTATTCTTCGCAATTCGTTCGTGTTATACCAAAATCATACTTGAAAATTAATGATCGAATTAAAACTCTTCAAGATAGCGGTTTAACAAAATTTGATGCGCAAATGACTGCGTTTGATGAGAGCAACAAAGAATTGGCAGCAATAAAATAATCACGACAACAGGAGGGGTGTAATGGGAAAGCCAACGGGATTTATGGAGTATGCACGTCAATCGCAACTTGAACGTGATCCACGTAAGCGATTAAAGGATTGGAAAGACTACACGTCGCCGATGTCGGAAACAGAAATTAGACAACAAGGTGCACGTTGTATGGATTGTGGTGTCCCTACTTGTCAAACCGGTACTGAAATTAATGGTGTGACAACAGGTTGTCCAGTGTATCATTTGATACCAGAGTGGAATGACCTCGTGTATCAAGGACAGTGGAAAGAAGCATTGAAGCGTGAACATGAGATGAATAATTTCCCTGAATTCACAGGTGCAGCGTGTCCTGCACCGTGTGAAGGCGCGTGTGTCCTTGGTATTAACGAGCCTCCTGTTGCAATCCGCACAGTTGAGCGTGCCATTATTGAAAAAGGCTTTGAAGAAGGTTGGGTCATTCCTGAGCCACCAGAAAGACGAACTGGCAAAAAAGTGGCGGTCATTGGCTCTGGACCTGCTGGACTCGCAGCGGCAGCGCAGCTCAACAAAGCGGGCCACTGGGTCACCGTTTTTGAACGCAACGATCGTGTAGGAGGTCTTTTAACTTATGGGATTCCTGAAATGAAATTACCATATGAAATAGTTCAACGTCGTGTTCAACTTCTTGAGAAAGAAGGAATCACGTTTGTTACAAATACAGAAGTAGGAAAGAACTACCCTGTTAAAAAGCTCAATCAAGAATTCGACTCCACTATTTTATGTGGAGGTGCAACGATTCATCGTGATGTTCAAGTGGAAGGTCGCGAGCTAAAAGGTATTCATTACGCTATGGATTTCCTCCATGCCAACACGAAAAGCTTGCTTGACTCCAACCTTAAAGATGGAATGTACTTGTCGGCTAAAGGCAAAAATGTGATTGTCATAGGTGGAGGAGACACAGGTACGGATTGTCTAGCAACCGCAGTCAGACATAATTGCCAAAGCTTAACGCAGTTTGATATTTATGATCAAAAAGGATCCATCCGGGATGAACTTGGAAACCCGTGGCCTCAATACCCGGTGATTCACCGTATCGAGTACGGTCAAAAAGAAGCAGCGAGTAAATTTGGTGAAGATCCACGTGCCTATGCTGTTCAAACAACCAAATTTGTTGGCGATGACAATGGTCATGTAAAAGAAGTACACACAATTAATGTAAAACTTCGGATCGACCAAGAAGGTAATCGTATCCGTGAAGAAATTCCGGGAACAGAAAAAATATGGCCAGCAGAAATGGTCTTGCTTGCAATTGGCTTTAGTGGTCCAGAACAAGGACTTCTACAACAGCTAAACATTGAAACAAACGCCAACTCTACGGTTAAAGCAGAGTATGGAAAGTATGTGACCAATGTAGAAGGGGTCTTTTCAGCTGGAGACATGCGTCGTGGCCAAAGCCTTATTGTGTGGGCAATTAACGAAGGACGTGAAGTAGCGAGAGAATGCGATCGTTATCTGATGGGCGCGACAGTATTGCCTTAGGAAGAGCGGATTATCTATTCCACTCTCAATGATGAATAAAGTTTCAAAAAAAGCATCTTGGAGGTCATCCAAGATGCTTTTTTTGGTAATCACTAAATGGCCTTTAGAAATCGAGTGCATGATAGGTTTGAATGATTGAACGATTAAAAACGAGCGTATTGTTTTTTATAGGAAACACGGAAAACTATATTCTACTTCAGATTTTGATAAGGATGATACTGAATGAAAGCTATGGTTATTAAACGATATGGAAAAGATGTCCCATTGCAGCAAGTAGAAGTACCAATTCCAACAATTGGAGAAAAAGACATTTTGGTAGAAATTTATGCAGCGAGCATCAATCCCGTTGATTATAAAATAAGAGATGGGAAAGTAAAAATGCTTTTGACGTATCAAATGCCGTTAATAATAGGAAATGATTTTTCAGGAAAAGTCTTAAAAGCAGGAGCTAAAGTTACGAATTTTAAGATCGGTGATGAAGTATATGGAAGGCCGCGTAAGACTCGTATTGGGACATTCGCTGAATACCTTTCCGTACATGAAGATGACGTTTCGCTAAAACCAAAGAATCTAAGCTTTGAGGAAGCGGCGTCGCTGCCCTTAGTGGGACTAACTACTTGGCAGGCTTTTCATGAAATACTGAAACTCAAACCTGGTCAAAAGATTTTGATTCATGCCGGGGCTGGTGGTGTGGGGACATTTGCCATTCAACTAGCGAAACAAATGGGTGCATATGTGGCGACTACAGCAAGTGATGAGGGCTATGAACTGGTGAAATCACTCGGTGCGGATGAAATCATTAATTACAAACAGCAAGATTTTGAAGGAATCTTAAAAAATTATGATGCTGTCTTTGATACATTAGGTGGTGAAACTCTTGAGAAATCGTTTACTGTGTTGAAAGCTCAAGGGAAGATTGTTTCAGTCTCGGGATTGCCAAATCGAAAATTTGCCATTCAAAACAATTTAGGTCTATTGAAAACCATTTTATTTTCCATTGTTAGTAGAAAAATGACAGCGTTGGAGAAAAAACATGATGCAACATACCATTTCTTATTTATGAAGCCAAGCGGTGAACAACTATCTCATATAAAAAAACAGGTCGAAGAAGGAAAAATTCGTCCGATCATCGATCAGATTATACCCTTTGAAGATGCTCAAAAAGCCATTAATTATGTAGAAACAGGAAAAGCAAAAGGGAAAGTGGTTTTAAAAATGAAATAATAAACGAAAGGATCAACTGAATTTATCAGGTTGATCCTTTTTCAATAAATCACTTTCTACATATTTAGCTTTTGACTTAGTTCGTCTAGCATCCCTTTATATCGTTTATACTCGTCGTCGGTTAGTCCAAGAACCCTTTGGATTTGCAATGGGATGGAGGCCGCTTGCTCCCGCAATGAGTGTCCTGCATCTGTGAGTTTAATTACGAGCTCTCGTTCATCTAGTTCGTTACGTGCTTTTTCAATATAACCGGATTGAATAAGCTTATTTAATAGAGGGGTAAGAGTACCGGAATCTAATTGTAATCGTCGGCCAATCGCTTTTAAAGGTATTCTGTCTTGTTCCCAAAGCACTAGCATAACTAAGTATTGTGGATAGGTTAGGTTGAAAGGTGCAAGAATGGTTCGATAGCGTTTACTGATTTCTTTTGAAATGGCATAAAAAGGGAAGCATAGTTGGTTCGATAAATGTAATGGATTCATAGGAAATATCCTTTCTTAAAACAAGATAGTTGTAATCTCAAATTAGATTGTATACAATTTAATAGTACACAATCTAATAGGGTGACACAATAATGATGAGGAGGAATATATAATGAAAAAATTATTTACAGCAACAGCGACAGCAGTGGGAGGTCGTGAAGGACGCGTTCGTTCACAAGATGGTGTAATAGACGTTGCGCTAGCTATGCCGGGTGTGAAAAAAGAGGCGACTAATCCAGAACAACTTTTTGCTGCGGGCTACTCTGCTTGTTTTGATTCAGCATTAAATATGGTCTCTCGACAGGAAAAAATTAAGCATGGCGGATCAGAAGTTACTGCTCATGTCTCACTAAATCAAGGCACTGATGGCTACTCAATATCTGTCATACTTAATGTTCTCGTGCGAGACGTAGCAATCGAAGTAGCAGAGAAGCTTGTCGAGGCAGCACATCAAGTATGCCCTTATTCACGAGCTACAAGAGATAATATTATTGTAGAGTTAGAAGTCCGAACAGTATAGACATTATTTATGACAACATGCATACGACCAATCTAATCCTATTGTATCGTTAAACTTAAAATGACCCTACTTCGAATGAAGAAGTAGGGTCATTTTTTTCAAATTGGACTGACTTACATTAAGCTTCGGGTTGCTACAATGTATTAGAAATAACTAATCAAACAATAAATTGGGTTTATCAGTCCATTATATGGATACTTGTTATCACAACAAGTATTAATATTTTTGAAGGATTCCGTAAAGCTCGTAATTCTAAACAATCGTTATCAAACAGAATGTTTTCTAAGTAAAGCGATGGCTAGGTTGTTATTCACCTCCAAAAACAAGGTGAATCTGGAATAAAAAGAAAGGAAACGACCACAAAGATAGTATTCCTTTGTGGTCGTTTCCTTTAAATATCCATAAATGGTCAGTTTACAAGTAATCATTGCGTATAGCTTCTTCTTGTTCGGCGAGGGAAATTTCTTTGTTGTCGCCTCCAATACTGGTTATATGCAATGAATCCACTTCTTCATCCATACCTACTTCGTTCTCATCATCATATAATTCATTGAAATCAGCGTGATCACCTTCAAAATCCGATGGTGTTTCAGATGTGCCATACTGTGCGACTTCTTGAAAACTGTCTTCATAATCTCTAACACCGTCTCGTTTGTGACGTTCGGCGAAAGAGTTATCGTTTGCTGGGTGTAAAATTTGCTCTTCGGCAGGCCGATCCTGAGGAAGGGAATTCGCTGCATGGTCAATGCAGCGAGTCGTATAAGGTAAAGCTTCTAAACGCTCAAATGGAATGTCTTCGCCACAATCATCACAAACACCATACGTCTCATTTTTCATCGCTAAAAGGGCATTATTTACTTTTTCTAATTCAGAGTGTTCATGAACATGAATCGCCATATCTTTCTCACGTTCATACAGTTCTGTTCCTAAATCAGCAGGATGGTTATCGACTGTTGATAATTCGGCTGTCGTATCCCGAAGACTGCCTTGTTCTATGAACGCATTGTCCTCATGTCTTTCCAACTGAACCTTTTGTTCCAAAAGTAATTTCTTTAACGTTGAGTTTTGTTTTTCTGTAAGCATAGGAGATCACTTCCTTCAAATTTAATCAATCCTGTTTTTGACAAACAAGAGCTCCGTATATAGCTTTGACCAAATGTATGAATCTTAAAGGGAAAATGATAAAAAAATCTGATGGTGTTAATTAAATGAAAAGCACAACAAAAAAATTCATAAAAAATTATTTCCTTAGGTGGAATAATATAGTCTTTTTAATATTTTTTTACTCTTTTTTTGTGTTAAATAAGGTAATATTTTAGCAACCGAAATAATCCTAATATATATAATGTCGTTAAAAGCGCAAGTAAAAAGCAGCAAAAAATTGATAAGTTACACGATTGGAAAATGCCTTTCTTATTCAGGTTCACCTTGTAATTGCATATCCATTTGTTGGTTTATGCCATTACCTTTATTTGTGAAAATATAGTAATACGAGTGTAAAAGCGAGTCCCAGACCCCACTAGCATTAATAAGTATGTTGGCTATTAAACCTCTAAAGAAATAATTATTAATCCGAAATATATACTTGTTTTTCTTTTTGAAACGGCATATTCACATCAATTAATTTATGATTTTAATATAATATTTAGAAATATCTCAATTAACTAAAAATTAATATAGACTTAATAGTCTAATTGTTTTACAATACAATTGCTTACCATTAAAAAATGATAGTATCTGACTACTAGATTAAATGTAAATATGTGTATTTAGTTTTCAGAATTATCCAAAAAAGGGGATTTGTTATGATGAAGAGAAAGTTTACTCAACTGGCTGTGGTTTCTACATTATTAGCTAGTATATTAACTGGTTGCGCAGGTGAAGGTGGAAGTTCAAGTTCAGCTGGCGGAGATACCATTAAAATTGGTGCGAACTTAGAGTTATCTGGCGGTGTTGCTTCATTTGGATCTTCAATCTCAAAAGGGATCGACCTTGCTGTTGAAGAAATTAACAAAGATGGCGGAGTCGACGGTAAAGATATTGAAATTATTAAAGTAGATAATAAATCCGAAGGTTCTGAAGCAACGAGTGCAGCTATCAGATTAACAAGTAAGGACAAAGTTACAGCAATTATTGGTGCAGCTACAAGTGGTAACACAGTCGCACAAGCACAAATTGCAAATGATAATAAAACTATTCTACTTACACCTTCTGGTACAAGCCCTAACGTAACTGTTAATGAAGATGGTAGTGTTAACGAGTTTGCTTTCCGAACTTCGTTCATCGATCCATTCCAAGGAACAGTTGCAGCTAACTTTGCAGCAAATGAGTTGAAAATTAAAAACGTAGCCATCTACGCTGATAGTTCAAGTGACTATGCAAAAGGTCTAGCAAAATCTTTCAAAGAAACGTTTGAAGCAGCTGGTGGGAAAATTGTAGCTACAGAAGCGTACGTTACGAAAGATACGGATTTTCGCTCGACATTAACACGTATTAAATCAGCAAAACCAGACTTCATTTTCATTCCTGGTTATTATGAAGAAGTTGGTTTGATTGTAAAACAAGCTCGAGAAATGGGTATTGATGTTCCATTAATGGGTGCTGATGGTTGGGATTCTCCAAAATTAGTTGAATTAGCAGGTGCAGAAGCACTTAATAATACATTTATTACAAATCACTATTCTTCTGAAGATCCAGATGAGAAAATTCAAACATTCGTTAAGAACTTCTCGGATAAATATGATGGCGCATCACCAGACGCATTTAATGCACTTGGTTATGATTCTGTCTATTTGTTAGCAGACGCAATTGAACGTGCTGGAGATTTAGATACAACGAAGATTAAAGATGCACTTGCAGAAACGAAAGATTTAGCTTTAGTTTCTGGAAATGTAACAATTGATGAGCAACATAATCCAATCAAGTCTGCAACAATTTTAGAATACAAAGACGGCAAACAAGTCTTTAATACAAAAGTAAATCCTTAATGATCTGACTGAGATGGGAGGATGGAACAATCATCCTCCTATCTTATTTTTATTGGACTGTTGAGATTTAATAAAGGAGTGAGAATACATGGAATGGGTACAACAGATTATCAACGGAATATCACTCGGTAGCATCTATGCGTTAATCGCACTTGGCTATACGATGGTTTATGGAATTATTAAGTTAATCAACTTTGCCCATGGGGACGTATTCATGGTAGGGTCTTTCATTGGGTTTTACTCAATTACCGCGTGGGGACTTGGATTTTTCCCAGCACTATTATTGTCAATGGTTGCGTGTGCAGCATTTGGTGTCCTCATAGAAAGAATCGCCTACAAACGACTTCGAAATGCCACTCGGATAGCGGCCTTAATTACTGCAATTGGGGTTTCACTTCTTATTGAATACGGTGTCATATATGTTCGAGGAGCACAACCGGAAGCATATCCAGATGTAGTTCCTAATATTTCTTTTAATTTATTTGGAGCTCAAATTAGCAGTCAATCTATTTTAATCCTTTCTGTATCAGTAATACTTATGATAATTTTGCAATTAATTGTACATAAAACAAAAATTGGTAAAGCAATGCGCGCCGTTTCACATGATGTAGACGCAGCAAAATTGATGGGTATCAATGTTGATAATACGATTTCAGCAACGTTTGCGATTGGTTCAGCTTTAGCTGGAGCAGCTGGTGTTATTTTTGGAGTGTATTATACAAAAATCGAACCACTAATGGGAGTTATTCCGGGGTTGAAGGCTTTCGTTGCTGCTGTTCTCGGTGGTATTGGTATTATTCCAGGAGCAATGGTCGGAGGTCTTGTTCTTGGAGTGGTCGAAACAGTGGTAAGTGGCTTAGGGTTTTCATTATGGAGAGATGCAGCAGCTTTCATCATTTTAATTTTAATTCTAATTTTTAGACCATCAGGCATCTTTGGGAAAAATACACGAGAGAAAGTGTAGGTGAAGGGACATATGAAAAAGATAAACAGTTTCTGGTTAATTATTATTTTATCGATAGTGATTTATGGAGTAATCCAGTATCTCATCACTACAGGAATTTTGAATCAGTTTTATTCAAACACACTCATCTTTATTATCATTAACATAATATTAGCCGTAAGTTTACATTTAGTGATTGGGATTACAGGACAATTTTCAATCGGTCATGCTGGATTTTTAGCAATAGGAGCATACATATCGGCTATCGTGACAATGAAACTTCATCTACCTTTTTCTTTAGCAATCGTCATGGGTGGTTTGATTGCAGCGTTAGCCGGAATGGTCGTCGGGATTCCTTCTCTAAGATTAAGAGGCGATTATTTGGCAATTGCAACCTTGGGATTTGGAGAAATTATTCGAATTGTCTTTCTTAACATTGACTATGTTGGCGGGGCAGCAGGTATGCAAGTTTCTCAATTAACTACATGGACAACTTCTTTCGTCTGTTTAGTAATTACGATTATTGTGATTGTGAACTTTACTAATTCCAGACATGGACGCGCATGTATCTCTATACGAGAAAACGAGATTGCTGCAGATGCTATGGGGATAAATACAACTTATTACAAAGTGACAGCCTTTGTTATAGGGTCGTTTTTTGCGGGGGTTGCAGGTGCTTTATATGCTCATAATTTTTATATTATTCAACCTACGAACTTCACGTTTTTAAAATCATTTGATATTTTAATATACGTTGTATTAGGTGGGTTAGGAAGTCTATCTGGAGCAGTTATAGCAGCCGTGCTGTTAACGATTTTATCAACTTTCCTCCAAAGCTATCCCGAAACACGTATGATCATTTATAGTCTGATATTGATCATTGTTATGTTATATCGACCTAAAGGATTAATGGGAACACGCGAAATCACCGATTATTTTAAATCGTGGAAAGGTACGAAAGGAGACAACCAATATGGTAAGTAAACCTTTACTTCAAGTACAAAATGTAGGAATTCGTTTTGGTGGACTTAAGGCTGTCTCTGATTTCAACTTAGAAATCCATCAGGGAGAGTTAATTGGGCTAATAGGACCCAATGGCGCTGGAAAGACGACTAGCTTCAACTTATTGACTGGCGTATATGTACCAACTGAAGGTGAGATTTTGTTCAATGGAAAACGTTTGAATGGTCTTGCACCATATCAAGTAACACGTGGTGGGATTAGTCGTACGTTCCAAAACATCCGACTTTTTAATGAATTATCTGTGTTAGATAATGTGAAAGTTGCTTATCATTCATTAGCGAAGCATTCGATGTTTAGCTCGATTTTCCGTTTACCATCTCACTTTTCTGGCGAAAAAGAAATGGAAGAGAAATCATTAGAGTTTCTCAAGATTTTCGAATTGGATCAATACAAAGATGAGCTTGCCAAAAATCTCCCTTATGGAAAGCAAAGAAGATTAGAAATAGCCCGTGCTTTAGCAGCAGGACCTCAATTACTATTATTAGATGAGCCAGCAGCAGGGATGAATCATAAAGAAACACACGACTTAATGTCATTAATCGCTTTTGTTCGAGAAAAGTTCAATTTAACTATTTTATTAATTGAGCATGATATGAACTTGGTTATGGGAATTTGTGAAAGAATTTATGTGCTAGATCATGGTGTGTTGATTGCAGATGGGACACCTGAACATATCCGTAACCATCCTAAAGTAATTGAGGCCTATTTAGGAGAGGAGGTTCCAAAAGATCATGCTTAAAGTAGAACAATTAGATGTATACTACGGAAATATTCAAGCATTAAAAGGCATATCTCTAGAAGTTAATGAAGGTGAAATTGTTACGTTAATCGGAGCAAATGGAGCAGGGAAAAGTACTCTCCTAAAAACATTATCAGGATTAATTAAGCCAAAAGCAGGGCTTATCAACTACTTAGATTCTTCCATCTCAGGTAAGCCAGCTCAAAGTATTGTGAAAGCTGGAATATCTCATGTGCCAGAAGGAAGACGAGTCTTTTCAAATATGACAGTTGTTGAAAACCTAGAGTTGGGTGCTTATTTACGAAAAGATGCAAAGGAAATACGCAAAGATTTTGAGAAAGTATATGAACTTTTCCCTCGCTTATATGAGCGTCGGAAACAGTTGTCTGGAACACTTTCAGGTGGGGAGCAACAAATGCTTGCAATGGGAAGAGCCATCATGGCAAAACCTAAACTTCTTTTACTTGATGAACCTTCTATGGGTTTAGCACCTTTGATGGTAAAAACAATATTTCAAATTATTGAAGAAATCAATCGTGAAGGCACGACGATTTTATTGGTTGAGCAAAATGCCAACGTTGCCCTTTCCATTGCCGATCGAGGGTATGTGATTGAAACTGGGCGGGTAGTTGTTTCAGGACCTGCAGCAGAGTTACAAGCAAGTGAGCAAATTAAATTGGCGTATCTAGGTGGTATTTAATAAAATTCTTCAGGGAGTAGTTTAAAAACTACTCCTTTTTTTATTTTCGGTCAGGGCAATAGCTATATTTCCCTCAATTCAATCCAAACGTATGTGTGATATATAAATAAATAGAAAGAAATAAAATTTTCTGAAACCTGGATTAATAGAATCTGAGTGGGGTATAGAGAAGAGAGCGCTGGTACCATTCGAGCTCTCTTGAAACACCCGAAAGCGGTCCTGACAGTTGTTGGACTAACACTTGGAGGAACTGTTGCCTTCTATACCTACACAACATATTTACAGAAGTTCATGGTGAATACAGTAGGACTTGAAAAGGAAATCGTCAGCTGGATTAACTTTATTGCATTGCTTATCTTTGTCGTGTTGCAACCGCTAGCGGGCGCGCTGTCTGATAAAATTGGACGACGCCCTCTATTGATGACTTTTGGCGTCCTTGGAACCTTACTGACGGTTCCAATCTTCATAATCATGGAGAATACAACAAGTCCTGTAGTTGCTTTCTTGCTCATGATGGTAGGTCTCATCATTGTCACTGGTTACACTTCCATCAATGCGATTGTTAAAGCCGAACTGTTCCCGACTGAAATCCGTGCTCTTGGAGTAGGATTACCATATGCATTCACCGTCGCAATCTTCGGCGGAACGGCGGAATTCATCGCGTTATGGTTGAAGAACATTGGTCACGAATCGCTATTTTACTACTATGTAGCTGGCTGTATTTTTGTGATCTTCCTCGTATACTGGCGTATGGCTGAGTCTTCGAAGGTCTCTAAAATCGAAGCGGAACTGGATGTTGAAAAACGTTAGTATCGAGAAACATATTAATAGTACTCTGAAGAGAGCTTAAAGATTCGGCATTTGGAATGATGAAAAGAAAACATGAAAAAAATTATGAATAAACAGAGATAGCGAATTGAGACACATAAAAATCGAAATTCCTTTAGGCTGCAGTACTCCGAATTATTTTGGAGTCCTAGTAGCCTAATTTTTATTGCAATGACAAGTTTTCAAAGGCTGCTCAAGACAAAACTATATCGGATTCTTTTACAATAAACTTTGCGTGATCCGTCTTTTTAAAAGTGAAATGATTTTTAGAGGTTCTTCAACAGGTTTTTCCTTTCAATCTTCTGAATGCCGTATCTTATATGAATTGCATAAGATATACAAAGTACTTCAGAAGGGGGACTAAATAACGATGGGTTTATTTATTAATAACGAGAAGCATCCAGATGTTTATAAAAATAATGGACAAATTAATGATTCTAACCAAGGGTTCTATAGAAAGAATCAAATGTCTGACATGATAGATGAACAACAAAAAACAAATGAAACCTTACAACAATCACTTAATGAACTAAAAAGTTTTTATTACAAACAAACAAATAGACAAAACAACCGGTGGAAGTATCTTCAGTACGGGATAAGTGAACAAAGAAAATTGAATTATCAACATGAGAAAGTTGATAATCAGGTATTGGCCTGGTTAGAAAAATTAGATGAAAAAAATTCGACACTTCAAGTGACTCTAAAAGATGAAGTGATATTTAAAGAAGAAATGAAAAATTATATGGACACCTTGAACCATTCAAATTCCGAAGTGGTAAATAAGTTAGATAAATACGGATTGGCAAATGAGCAACTTGAATTAAAAGTGGATGAGCAACTAGATATGCAAAATCAGCTATCGCAACAAATTTCAAAGCAAGCTGAAACTCAACTGGAAGTTTTAAATCGCCTGGAAAATCAAGAGGCGTTGACGGAGAAGATAATAAGGCAAGTCGATTATTTCAGAGCTACTCTTTTTGAACGAACCAATTATCTATCTGAGAAAATAGATACTGGTTATAACTATGCCATAGCATACATCTCTAAATTAATGACAAGTAATGATCATTTGCCTAAACAATTAAAAATTAAACAAAAAGAAACTAAAGAAAATGGCAATTAAGATAACCTGAAATTAAAATAAAAGATCAAAGAAGAAGGCGTTACTAAGAAAAATGTAACGTCTTTTTTACATGGTCTCTATAAATTTTAGTGGCTTTGCAACATGTCTAAATTTTAAAGAAACAGAATCAAAAGATTGACAGTTGACTGGATAATGATTAGAATGCATAATGGCTCACCTGTTTATCAGGCAGAGCGGGTTGGGAGAGGGCTAATTTTATAGAAGGTTGAAAAAATGTTTAATTGGATTGACCGATTTTTCGGTCTTAAAGCGAACGAAACGACTGTAAAGCGTGAACTTATGGCGGGGATCATTGGATTTTTTACAGTGGTTTACATTATTGCTGTGAATGCACTTATCCTGTCTGAAGCGGGGATGCCACTAGAGGCTGCGATAGTAGCAACGATTGCTGCATCCGTGTTTGGATGTCTCATCATGGGCTTATGGGGTAACGTGCCTATTCTGCTGGTACCAGGCATGGGAATCAATGCATTGTTTTCTTATACGATGGTCCAATCAATGGGCTTGTCTTGGCAGGAAGCACTGGCAGTCGTTTTCGTATCAGGCGTCATTTTTGTGTTTATTGCGTTCACACGTTTTTCGAGAATGCTGAGCGCGGCTGTACCGCAATCCTTGAAAGAGGCAATTACGGTGGGTCTTGGATTATTTTTGATGCTTATTGGTCTCGAAAAAGGCGGTATCGTCGAAAAAGGAACAAGTTCCATATTGGCTCTTGGTTCTTTGGGGGATCCCCAAGTACTTGCAACGATTTTAACTTTTCTCGTCGCAATCGTGCTATTTATCCGCAA
Source organism: Paenisporosarcina sp. P5_A11 (assembly GCF_056400705.1). Taxonomy (NCBI): domain Bacteria; kingdom Bacillati; phylum Bacillota; class Bacilli; order Caryophanales; family Caryophanaceae; genus Paenisporosarcina; species Paenisporosarcina sp. P5_A11. Next base: position 15,751 of record NZ_JBFUKT010000016.1, on the reverse strand, counting down.
CGTTCCAGGAAACTTTCTCATCACAATTGTGGTGGGAACCGGTATTGCATCATTCTTTGGCTTAATTGATTTCAATCAATCAGACAACGCGTCTTTCGGAGCAGCTGAAGCATTTCATGCATTCGGTGCATTATCGTTCGAGAATTTCTGGTCCATGACGTTTTGGATAGCGGTGTTCTCACTCACAATGGTCATTGTGTTTGAAAACATAGGTCTTGTGCATGGCCAAGTCTCGTTTATCAATCGGTCTGACCGATTTAGTCGTGCGTTTCAGGCGAACTCGGTTTCGGCTATGGCATCTGGGATCTTCGGCACCAGCCCAACAGTGGCCGCTGTCGAAAGCGCTGCAGGTATGGCTGCGGGTGGGCGTACTGGCCTTACAACGGTAACTGCTGGTCTGTTGTTTTTGGTAGCTGCATTTTTCATTCCAGTTATCAAGCTTATCCCAGACAGTGCAATTGCTCCGATTCTCATAATCATTGGTAGCTTGATGTTCCAGAATATTCGAAACCTTGAGTTGAAAGACTTAAGTGAAACTTTTCCTGCGCTCCTTATTGTTGCCATGATTCCGTTTACGTATAGTATTGCTGATGGTATTGCCATTGGGTTTATCTTGTATCCAATCTTAAAGATTGCGATTGGAAAATGGCGAGAGGTTTCACCAACACTTTACGTAATTGCAGGGTTATTCCTGATGAATTTCGTATTTCATGTGGTAGCCTAAATACAGAAAACGCATCTGCGAAAGCGGGTGCGTTTTGTTTTTAGTGTAAGTATATATCAATTAAGGACTTTGTAATCGTGCAATGTTTCTTGTTCTACTCTGTCTAAAAATTCTTGAATCACATGATCTCCATTGACTCTACTGCCAAGCTTAAGCATCGCTCTGCCAACAAAATTGATACCGCGATTGGATCCAGCATAAATGAATTTAGTTTGCTGTTTCGTTACTTGTTCCATTGTGAAAGCAAGATTCATTTCAAATGCACGTGCAAGTTGAAATTGAATACGCTTGTGTTTACGATGATCCGTATTTTCATATTCGACGATTTCCACTACATATGTTTCATTTCGTTTGCCTTCTTGATAGGTTTGTTCATAAGTCGAACCCTTCATTTCTGGCTTTTTCTCCAGCCAACGATTTTCTACTACTTTCGGCATGATCCGTTTAGCTTGTTCTTCTTCAAATAAACTCCACACAACGTCAATGGGTGCATCTATTAGACGTTCTTCAATCCATTTCATGTTTCGTCCTCCTGCCCAGTTCGAATAAATTCTTCAATCTCACGGATCGTTTGTTGTTTTTGAGTTATCTCCATGTTTAGACGTTCTTTCTTTTGATGGAGCAGTACTTCCAAATTTGTGAAAGACTCATCTCGCATGACATCTTTCATTTCCTGAATGGTACAGCAAAAACTTCGAAGTTTTTGTAAAAGAATAGCTAGAAAATACAAACCGTAATCATAGTAGCGATAATTGTTTGAAGCGTCTACAAATGCAGCTTAAAGTAATTGTTGTTGTTCATAGTATCGAAGAGTTTCTTTACTTAAACCAGTTAATTCACTAAACTCACTGATTTTATACATACGGGTCCTCCTCTTCCTTCATCTTAAAGGATAGGGTGCACCACAGAGTCAAACGGTATAAGACCATAAATTACAGAAGTTCATCATGATTTTAATCCATTTTTACATATTCTTTTAATTCTTCTAAATAAGTCTCTAACTTATCAAAAGTCCCAGTAAATCCTTGTTTGATTCCTTCATGTGAAGCCCGAAAGAGAGCTTGTTCTTCTTCAGATGCAGAGATAGGTATTCCTTGCATCATAAGGGTGGTTTTCCCTTTTGACTCTGTAAAAATCAGTTTATTGAGAATCTCAAGTGGCCAATTTGGATGGAAAGGAGCTCGAACAGTCTTGGCCATTTCATCGGAAAAGGAATTAACGAAGACGAGTCGATTTGGGTTTTCGATTTCCCGATAGACGAATTTACCCCACAAAATTTGACCATCTGCTGATGTTTGGCTGTAATGAAAAGTACCGCCTGACTCCAACTCGATACTTGCAATTTCTACTGTAAAACCTATCGGCGCCCACCAATGTTTCAGATGATTAGGTTGTGTCCACATATTAAAAAGAGTTTCTTTTGGAACGTCAAATGTTCGCATAATTTGTAATTCTTGATTTACTGTCATAGATAGTCCTCCTAGCAATATTTTTGTAATTTCACACATATAAAGTTCACATTTCGTTATGGACTTCATAAAACCCTTTAAAAAACTGAACTTATTTACAAGAAGGATTATTATTATATAACCCAAAATAAGATATACTACCTTAAAATACAGAAGCTCTTGTAGGAAAGATTATGAAAAGGGGGAAGAATTTTGGAGAACCATGTTGAGGCATTACTAAAACTCATTTCATCCAGTGGCACTAATGGACGGTTTATATTAGGACTTGACGGTTTAAGTCGATCAGGCAAAACGACTCTATCCAAAAAGCTTTGTGAAAGTTTAAAAGAGAGAAATATTCCACATCAAGTGCTTCATATTGATGATCATATAGTGGAGCGCGAAAAAAGGTATCATACAGAGAATGAAGAATGGATTGAATATTACCAATTACAATGGGATGTTGAATGGTTAACCCATCAATTATTTGAAAAACTAAAAGTATCGAATGAATTAAACTTGCCATTTTATGATTTTACTTCTGACACAAGTATGTTGAGAACCATTCAACTTCCAGAGCATGGTGTAATTGTTATTGAAGGAGTTTTTCTTCAACGAAAAGAATGGAGAATTTTCTTTGATAAGATTGTGTACTTGGATTGTCCAAGGAGTAAGAGATTTATTCGCGAAAGTGAAGAGGTACAAGAAAATATTTCAAAGTTCACAAAACGGTACTGGAAAGCAGAAGACTTTTATTTAAGCACAGTCCGTCCGAAAGAACATGCTGATATGGTCATAAAGGAAGGGATGTAAATGATAGTATCTTACATTGATGATAACGTTTAAACATCATGCAAAAAACCCCAGTAACATATGCGTTACTGGGATTTCTATGCTTATTTGTAAATGACGATTGACCCTACAGACTTATCTGAAGCCTTACCGTTTACCGTCATTTTCAGTCCATATGACTGCAAATCGCGACCTGCATCGGGCATAAACGAATTGCTGAATGACTTCGAATCATCAAACAAACGAACACCTTTTTGAGTTGCATAGTCCAATGTTTGAGTTGGATAAACCAAATTCAATCCAGATGTTTTATCTAAACCGAACGCTGCATCCGCTAAATGGAAGCGAGAACTTGCTTGTAACTGCGTACCATCTGCAATATTCCATCGTAAATCGGTGTTCGTATGTGCATCAACAACCCCTAAGAAACCATCTCCAGGGTGAGCCCCAGTCCAGTTATCTGTGTAACTGTCATCCACATACCACACTACTAAACCACCGTCATAGCTCATTAGTGAATTACCACGAGCAATGTTGCCTAAACCTGCATCCACACCTGCATGATTTCTCCACTCTAGTAAATAGTAATGATTCATTAATTTATTACCGTTGAAACGCTCAAACCCATTCAAAGTGAACTTAGTTGTTTCTGTTTCGGCGCCATCTTCTACGATTGTTTGTCCATCAGCTACTACTTTCACATTATCCGCAAAGAAACCAAGTTCCGAAGTACCCCAGTCCGTTACACAACGTAAACGAAGTTTAATGTTTTGGCCTGCATATTCACTTAAATTGAACGATTGTTCAGTCCAACCATTAGAATGACCTGTTAGACCAGGCATTGAATTAAGAATCGTTGGATAACCTTCTGGCACAACATCACTTCTCGTGTTTGCATTTCCAAGAGATTTCCATGTCGCGCCGTTGTCTTTAGAAACTTGTACAAATGCAAAATCCCATTGTTCTTCAATTTCGTACCAAGCATCAAAAGTTAATGTAGCAGAAGTTTTTCCTGTCAAATCAACGTTTGTCACCATGTTTGAATCGGTTTCATCTTTTTGACCACCCCAGAATTCATAGCTACCAGATTTCGGTGTGTTCACAGGTGTTTCTTTTTTCGGTATATTGATGCGAACTGCTTGGTTGTTTTTACCAAGTGGAGAATTCGCTTGATCTAATAAAAACTGTGTACCTTTCGAAGAAACATCCTCCAAATCTATTGTGGCTGGTTCAAACCATTCGCCACCTAATGTAGATTGGAAATATTGCTTAGCCCATGGAGAGAATCCAGTCGGTTCTGTGCCAGGAATTTTGCCAGCCCAAGAACCCGCAGACATGATAGACCAATATGCAACTGCTTCACCCGCTCCAGAGTAAGCCGTGTCATATTCATCCGGTAACCCTAAATCATGACCATACTCGTGTGCGAATACCCCAGTTGCCCCATCTTCAGGCATTACTGTGTAATCGTAGAATCCTGGTTGGCCAGTTCCTAGTCCATCGGGATCCACTAATGATGCTGAACGATGTGACCAAACTGCTTTATCTCCTAATGAACCACCGCCAGCTTCTTGACCCATCCCAGAGTGGATGATTTGTAAGTGGTCCACTAATCCATCCGGCTCCCAGAAATTACCATCCCCATCTAAATCATGTGAATCTTCTAAATCGTAATCTTCTAATGGAACACCAGCCGCTTTAGCCGCGTTATATACATCTTTTACTAATATTTTTGATCCGCCTGGTGCAACATTATCATGACCGCCAGTAGTTCTATCAGCACCATAAAATGCTGCAGTACCAGGAAGTTTTAACCAACCATATGCTTTTCCTTCAATCGTATACGTACCACCAGATTGTTCTTCATAATATTGTTTCTGTGAAACAAACGTTTCTCCATTCGGACCTTTCACGCCATTGTCACCGAAAATCATATCTTCGAAATGCTTCGTGTTGTAATCTTCGTAGTAGTTGTCTGTTTCATTTGGTTGGAGATTATTATGTTCAAAATCAGAGTATTCTACCATTAGTGTTAATAGTTTACCTTGTTTCACTACACCTGGTGATGCCCCTTCTTTAACAGGATCTGGTTGTTTTTTAAACTGACCGTTTTTATTGCCATTGCCATTCAATAAACCATTATTAAATTCTTTGAATTCTTTCTGTTTCTTCGCTTCTGCTTGTTTCACTTGCTTAGCTAAAGGATCCTTACTTGCTTTTAAATTGGAATCGTCTTTCCCTTTAAGTGCTAAATAGCTGTGTAATCCTTTTTGTTTTTGTGCTTCTGTTGCCTTTGCTGGAATCACACCACGCTTAATTAATGCTTGAATTAATTTTTCGTCGTTCACAATTGAGAGGTCAAGCTCTCCTGCGAAATGAGAAGTGTGAGAGACTTTTTGGTGAAGGGGAGTTTCAGAAATCGGACTTGCTAGACCCCCAGACATACCGGTGATTAAAGTTCCAATAAATAAAGCAGATGTAATACTAGATTTCCAAAACTTGTTCAACTCGTAACCTCCTAATATTTTTTCATTAATAGAATATTCTTAAAAATAAGGCATTACAATGTGCTTGAATACCTATTTTACTTTTAACAATACTAGTCTATTAGAACGGTTCGTATTGTATATTCACCTCCTTTTTACATATAATTTCACTTATTACCATCACTAAATTACATTTTTCGAGTAATTATTTAAATTTACTCCTTCAATTCGTGATAGTCTTTAATCCAATAGGATAATAGGTCAAGAAAAAAGTTCGGTTTATTTTGTTTGGATAATCCTTAGTGAGGAAGGAAAGAATCCAATGAAACGATTAAGGCACCCGAATCCACTTCGTGGTTTACCTCCTTTTGTTAAGTAGAAAATGACAAAAAGGGAGATGGGGACAGCGAGAAATACATTGAATTTGAAATTTGGTCTTCCGTCACCTAAATGGACGGTGATCCTAGGTGCTGTCTTGATGCAAAATGAAAAGGAATTGACCGTGAAAAGTCGAAGTAGTAGTGTAGTGAAAAAAACACCTCCCGGAATATAAATTTTCCAGGAGGTGTTTTTGTGAAATTACATGTTCATTAAAAACTCACATTGAGTTAACTTTTCATTCTAAGTGCCTAGATGAATCTAAAGAAGTACTTAATGTCCCAACAAGTAGTTCCCCACCTGCATAGAATATTTTTAATACCAACTTTGTAAAGGGGAATACTCTGACATGATTCATCCGCATACTGAACTACGTTTTATAAATGAGCAAATGGGTTTTGGCGTATTTGCTACTCAATTTATCCCCAAGGGAACCATTATATGGGCATTAGATGAGCTTGACCAAATTCTTGAAGCTGATTATCTAGATACTGTGGATAAATATAAAGGCGAGCTCATAAAGAAATACGCATATCGAAATCAAGATGGAAAGTTTGTTTTATGTTGGGATCTTGGGAAATATGTGAACCACAGTTTTCATGCGAATTGCATGGGAACTGCTTATGAGTTCGAGATAGCAATTCGAGACATTTACCCAGGAGAACAACTAACAGATGACTATGGTACGTTAAATATTGAAGAACCTTTTGAGTGTATCTCAGAAGAAGGAACGGAGAGAAAATTAGTTTACCCAGATGATCTTCTTACCTATTATGAAAAATGGGATCAACAGGTGCTTAGCGCGTTACAACATGTACATGACGTTGAACAACAGCTTCTTCATCTCGTACGTCCGGAATTTATAGAGAAAATCAATACTGCAGCGACTGAACAATTTTTGGGGGATTCAATTAAAACCATTTATTATAATCGGAACATTTAATCGGCGTCAAATTCGTTTATTACCATAATAAAAACCACCACAATATAATATCGTGATGGTTTTTAGATTTTAAACTTCAATAATGATTGGCAAAATCATGGGTCTTTTTTTCGTTTTAGTGAATAAGAATTTACCAAGGGTTGCTTTTACACTTTGTTTTAACACACTACGTTGATTGCCACTTGATGATTTTGTTGTCTTAACGGTGGTAATAACTAATTGATTGATTTCATTCATTAATTCTTCCGAATCACGGGCATAAATAAATCCTCGAGAAATGGTGTCTGGTCCGGTTATAATTTCACCATCCACTTTACTAAGGGTAATAACGATGACAATCATCCCATCTTCAGAAAGCAACTTACGATCTCGTAATACCATGTTTCCGACGTCACCAATCCCCAAACCATCTACGAAAATGTTTCCAGAAGGGATTTTTCGTGTTTGACGAGCAAGTGAGTTGTTCACATCGACAACATCTCCGTTGTTAATAATAAAGATGTTGCCTCTTTCTACTCCAACAGATTCCGCTAATTGACGATGTTGATGAAGCATTCTGTATTCCCCATGAATAGGGATAAAGTATTTTGGTCTCATTAAAGTCAGCATGAGTTTCAATTCTTCCTGTTGAGCATGTCCAGAAACGTGCATACCAGTGGCACTTCCCGAACCGTAAATCACTTTTGCTCCCAATAAGTATAAATTATCGATAACTTTAGATACATTGCGTTCATTTCCAGGTATCGGAGAAGAAGCAAATATCACAGTATCTTCAGGGAGAATACTTACTTGACGATAATTGGAGCTCGATAATCGTGATAAAGCAGCCATTGGTTCGCCTTGGCTCCCTGTGCAAAGTATAGCCACGCTTTCAGGATCCATTTTACCAACGTCATGTGCTTCAATTAGCATGCCTTCAGGAACATTTAAATAACCTTGTTCCATAGCAACCGATACGACATTGACCATACTTCTGCCGAGTAAAGCAAGCTTACGATTGGTCTTTTGTGCAGCGTCTACAACTTGCTGGACGCGATGGACATTCGAAGCGAAGGTTGATATAAACACTTTTCGGCTTGCTTTGCGGAATGCATCTTCAATGTGTCCACCTACAAGACTTTCGGAGGGTGTAGAACCTGGACGTTCCGCATTGGTACTTTCCGATAATAAAACTAGGACTCCATTTTTACCGATTTCAGCCATCTGATGAATATCAGCGTATTCATTATTCACAGGAGTTAAATCGAACTTGAAGTCACCCGTATGTACGATTGTTCCTTCAGGTGTCTCGAAGGCTATACCTAGACAATCCGGAATACTATGATTGGTTTTGAAAAACGTACACTTAATTGAGTTGAAGTTAAGGACTGATTTGGAGTCGATTAAATGTGTTTCGGTCTCTCTGAGGATTCGGTGTTCCTTTAACTTAATTTCAATTAGTCCCATGGTTAATCTTGTTGCATAAATGGGCATATTCAATTGTTTTAGTAGGTACGGGATGCCTCCAATATGATCTTCATGACCATGGGTAACAACCAACGCCCGAATCTTGTCTTTGTTTTCCTTCAAATATGAAATATCCTGGATGATCAAATCAATTCCAAGTAAACTCTCATCCGGAAATTTAGAACCACAATCGATCACCACAATATCATTTTCAACTTGTAATACATACATATTTTTGCCGATTTCATTTACACCACCCAGGGCGAAAATAGATAATGCATTTTCTACAGTATTCATATTTAGAATCCTCCCATTTTGAATTACTAGATAAAGTATTCCCACGACAGTTTCATTTTATGAATAAAAGATTTTCCGCTAAAATTTTGTATCGAAAATATTATTTGAATTATGGCGAATATTGCAGGGATGTTTATATAATCAACTAAGTTGTAATCATAAATGGAGTGCCTGGTGTAAAATCTCCTGCATTCCATTGTTCTTTTTGTAAAATAAGCGATAAAACCTAACAATGGTTTTATCGCTTTTATTGTTTTGTCCATATTTATCAATGGTCTTTAAACTCTATTTATTAAGCTGGGTGGGTTTAGTTTATTATGTAAAGGTCAATAATAGGAAAATCATAAACTCAATCCCGGTTTCAGATGCGAACAAAAAAACAAATAGTAAATGAGGTAGTGTATGGACATTTTTAAAAAGAAAAATAATAAAATAAAACCCCAGTCCACTTCACTTGACCAAAAAATGAAGAAAAGTTCAACTATCGAATTAAACACAAGTCTTCAAGAAAATTTACAATTCATAAACACTTCTTTAGGAAAAAGCACGGATATTATCATTCGAGAAATTCGAATTGGAAATGAAGGAACCATTAAAGCCGGTATTATTTATACAGATGGGTTAACCGATACACCTTCATTACAAAACTTCATTTTGGAAACGCTCATGCTAGATATCAAAGGGGTTGAAATACAGGAAAAGATAACTCCTGAACAAGATCTTATTAGTGTATTAAAAGACTTTGCCATGACAGTAGGAGAAATTAAAGATATAACTGATTTTGACGTACTTTTTACTGGTCTTTTATCGGGAGATACAATTATTTTAATTGATGGATATGCGCAAGGTTTACTCATTTCCAACAGACAATGGGTTGATCGGGGAGTAACCGAAGCAACAGCTCAGATGGTAGTCAGGGGACCACGCGAAGGTTTCTCCGAGAATTTACGTGTAAATACAGCCTTAGTTCGCAGGAAAATTAAAGACCCAAATCTTTGGATGGAATCAAAAATTATTGGAAAACGAACGAAAACGAACGTTGCCGTGATGTATATGAAGGGAATTGCAAATGACAAAATGGTGAAAGAAGTCCATTTGCGTTTGGATAAAATAGACATTGATGGAATTCTTGAAAGTGGAAACATCGAAGAATTGATTGAGGATGCACCTCTCTCACCTTTTCCCACCGTTTTTAATACAGAACGTCCAGATATAGTTGCTGCGGCACTATTGGAAGGGCGCATAGCTATTTTAGTTGATGGAACACCCTTTGTACTGATTGTTCCAGCATTATTTGTTCAATTTTTTCAATCTTCCGAGGACTACTATCAACGCGCAGATATTGCGAGTCTAATTCGGCTTCTTCGTTTTTTTGCATTTACAATTGCTTTATTGGCACCATCATTATTTATTGCAATCACCACTTTTCATCACTCAATGCTACCACCTGCACTCCTTATTAGTTTGACAGCCCAACGGGAAGGCGTCCCATTTCCGGCATTTGTTGAAGCAATAATAATGGAAGTCACCTTTGAACTTTTGCGTGAAGCAGGTATAAGAATGCCCAGAAACATCGGTGCAGCCATGTCTATAGTAGGGGCATTTGTAATTGGAACAGCAGCCGTTGAAGCAGGCATAATTTCTGCTGCGATGGTCATCGTAGTTTCATTAACAGCCATTTCAAGTTTTGTTTCTCCTACTTATGACTTGTCTATCGCTGTTAGGATGTTCCGCTTTGTATTTATGGCAATCGCAGCAGCGTTCGGTTTGTTTGGAATTACGATAGGTTTAATTGCTCTTATTCTGCATTTATGCAGTTTACGTTCTTTTGGCATACCATATATGTCTCCATTAGCTCCATTTAATATTTCGGATCAAAAGGACACGTTTATTCGTTTGCCTAAATGGAAAATGTTTACTCGACCTCGCCTAATCAATCAACAAAATATGACTCGTCAACAAGATTCCGCCTCTGCAAAACCACAACCACCCAAAAATGAGGAGTATGAAAGGGAGTAAACGATGAAAAAGTGCATGTTTGTACTCCTGATTCTCAGCCTCTTTCTTACGGGGTGTTGGGACCGGAGGGAATTAAATGAGCTCGGCATTACATTAGCATTAGGAATCGATAAAGTAGAAGATGAATACCAAGTAACTGCTCAAGTGGTTGTACCTTCTGAAATATCCATGAAATCAAGTACTGGGCGTTCACCGGTAACCCTATATCAGGCGAACGGGGAAACGGTATATGAAGCTCTTCGAAAAATGACAAAGACCTCGCCTCGAAAAATATATCCTGGACATCTTCGAATGCTTGTGATCGGTGAGGATTTAGCTGAAGAAGGTATAGGCGAATCCTTAGAGTTACTGTCAAGAGATTGGGAACTTCGATCTGATTTTTATGTTGCTATTGCTAAGGATATGACCGCGGAAGAGATACTAAATGTCACAACAACTCTTGAAGCCATCCCCGCTAATAAAATGTTTAACACGCTTAAAGCGTCAGAAACTGCCTGGGCCGCAACGAACGGCATTATATTAGATGAGCTGATAACAGATCTAACAAATGAAGGAAAAGAAGCGGTATTAACGGGGATTCTAGTAACAGGGGACCAAGAAATAGGAACAAGCAAACAGAATGTGGAATCGATTACTCCTTCTGCGCGAATTCAATATGATGATTTAGCGGTGTTTAAAAAAGATAAACTGTTGGGCTGGTTAACTGAAGAGGAAAGCAGAGGGTATAATGACATCACCAACTCAGTGAAAAATACAGTAAGTGTAATATCTTGTCCTAAAAAAGGAAAAATTTCTATAGAAATCATTCAGTTAAAATCTGACGTTAAAGGTAAAATGAATAAAGGAAAACCCGAAGTAGATGTCAATATTAAATTAAAAGGAAATGTAGGGGAAGTAGAATGTCCAATTAATCTTACTGAACCAAAAACAATTGCTGAGCTAGAGAAAATCACGGAAAAAAAAATGGAAGATAGCATTAATCAGACCATTGAATCGGTACAAAAACAATATGAATCAGACATATTTGGATTTGGTGAAGCCATTCATCGATCCAATCCGAAAGAATGGAAAAAGATTAAAGGGCAGTGGGATAAAGGTGGATTTTCAGAGTTGACAGCGAACGTTAAAGTTGCCGTGAAACTTCAGCATACGGGTACAGTAGGTAGTTCCTTCCTAAAAGATGTAAAGGAAACTAAATAATCATGTTGAAAAGTATAGGAATACTCCTGATTGCGGCTACCATTCTGTGGATTGAAGTTCCACCTCTATTGGAAAAAAAGTATAAAAAAGAGTTACTTGTGTTTGCTATACTTCTTGCTATTGCCGTAGGAATAAGTATTACACTAGGAGTTGGAAAATCTATTCCAACTCCACTAGATTTACTCACTTTTGTGTTTAAACCTCTTAATGATGTTATTGCTCATTTGTTAAAGTAAAAGAACAGTGTGGAGCGGAAGGTATGATATGAAATGATGCAAGACGTTAAAATAAACTCGTACCAATTTCTAATTTTAGTTATTTTTTTTACGATTGGTACAAGTCTCTTAACTGTACCATCAGTATTAGCAGCCGACGCGAAACAAGACGCTTGGATTGCCGCTATAATTGGTACGGGAATCGGGTTATTGTTCATATGGCTATTCATCACTATAGCTCTTTGGTTCCCTCACCTCACCATTATCCAAATCAATGAAAAAGTATTTGGAAAATGGATAGGTAAAGCCTTTTCTGTTTTCTTTGTACTCACGACTTTACTTTATACTTCAGAACTTTTGTTTTATTGTGGGACATTCATAAACATCCATGCGCTGCCAAGTACTCCAATGGTAGTCCTTAATATTCTTCTGGCGGGGGTAGTGGTGATGGGAGTCCGTCTTGGATTGGAAACCATCGCTCGTTCTGCAGAAATCTTAATTGCCGTTTTCTTCGTCCTTTTTCTCATTTTAGTGGTGTTTATTTCACCTGAAATCAAGTTTGAAAACATACAGCCTGTATTTGAGGTGGGTACAAAAAAGATCGTTCAATCATCATTATTTTATTTCGTAGTATCTTCAGTTAATGCCGTTATTTTATTAATGATTTTTCCTTCCTTTATTAACAAAGTGAAACAAGGTAAAAAATCCTTTTTATTCGGAAACATAATAGGTGGCATCATCATTATTATTATTACATTTTTGACTGTTGCTGTATTAGGTCCTGAGGATACCGCAAGACAGTCTTATCCTAGCTATGAATTGGCTAAAAGGATAAATGTTGGGGATTTTGTACAGCGTATTGAGGGGTTAATGGCCGCACTTTGGATTATTGCGCTCTACTTTAAGACGGTACTTTATTTTTACGCTTCCGTTTTAGGTATTGCACAAATTCTAAATTTGAAAGATTACCGCCCTTTAACATTCCCCTTAGGCATGATTGCTGTTGTCCTTTCTCTCGTGATTTATCCTAACGTCATCTACCAACAATATTGGGACAGTACAACGGGTAATACCGTATCATTGTCATACGGACTTTTTTTACCTCTTTTGCTGGTAGTCGTATATGCCATACGAAAAAAAACAATAAAAAAAGAAGCTTGAAATCCCTAGGAACAAAATATGCTAATAGCCAATTCGACAATGTATTGCCAAGTCAGTGACGGGTACCCGGGAGTTCTAGTGGTGTGGAGAGGAAGATATGATATGAAATGATGAAGGATGTAAAAATAAATTCGTACCAATTTCTAGTTTTAGTCACCTTATTTACCATTGGTTCGAGCATCTTGCTTGTACCATCAGGCTTAGCCCAAAATGCGAAGCAAGACGCTTGGATTGCCGCTATATTCGGGACGGGGATTGGGTTATTAATCATTTGGCTTTTTTGTACGATAGCGCAATGGTTTCCTCATCTCACTTTTATTGAAATCAATAATAAACTCTTTGGGAAATGGATAGGGACAATATTTTCTCTTTTATTTGTGTCGATTTCTTTTCTTTATACCTCTACTCTTCTAGCTCATTCTGGAACTTTTCTAAATATCCATATGCTGCCAAGAACTCCAATGGTAGCGCTAAATATACTTATGGGAATGATTATCGTGATGGGTGTCCGTCTTGGGTTAGAGACAATCGCTAGGTCGGCCGAAATCTTAATTGTTGTTTTCTTCTTCCTATTTCTCATTTTAGTGGTGTTTATTTCACCAGAAATCAAGTTTGAAAACATACAGCCTGTGTATGAGGCTGGTACAAAAAAAATCATTCAATCATCACTGAATTTTGTCGTTTATTCTTCTGTCAATGCTGTTATTTTGTTAATGATTTTTCCTGCATTTATAAACAGAACTAAACAAGGTAAAAAATCCTTTTTAATTGGAAACTTAATAGGTGGAATCGTCATCATCATCATTACATTTTTGTGTGTTGCGGTATTAGGTGCTGAGAATACTACAAGACAGATATATCCTGGCTATGAATTGGCTAAAAGGATAAATGTCGGGGATTTTGTACAGCGTATCGAGGCGTTAATGGCCACCCTTTGGATCATTGCGCTCTACTTTAAGGTGACCCTTTATTTTTACGCTTCCGTTTTAGGGATTGCACAAATTTTAAATTTAAAAGATTATCGTCCCTTAACTATACCGTTAGGCATGATTACCATTGCCCTTTCTCTTGTGATTTATCCAAACGTTATCTACCAAAAAAATTGGGACAGTACAACGCTTGTTTCATATTCATTATTAATAGGATTATTTTTACCTCTTTTGTTAGTAGTTATGTATGCGTTACGCAAAAACCAATTTAAAAAAGAAGCCTGAAATCCCCTGGAAGCAAAATATACTAAAAAACCAATTCGACAATGTATTGCCATGTCGGAGATAGGACCTAATCGTTAGGTGTTTATCTGGCTTATTTGTCTGCAAAAGATACTAATGCTCACCTTCTGTTTTGAAGGAAAACCGAATTTTTATCGACGACTGGGATTGGCGTTTATTATCAAACGGATTTAATTGCATTTGCTACCGTGGAAAGCACACGGTTTGGCAGACACAATGTGTATGTCGAACTTCCATATATTCACGTCTCCTATGATTTGCGAGGAAGAGGGATAGGGAAAAATTATTTGAAGTTTGTTGTGAAAAAGTCAAATTATTAGGTGCTGAAAAATTGTACATAGCTGCTCATCCATCTGTTGAAACGCAACGCCTTAAACAAATGGGTTGTACCTTAGCAAGTGAAATAAATGCTCTTGAATAAAGAACCGTTGGATTTACAGATGGAACGATTATTGTAAATAAAACAGCCACCTAGACGAAAAAGGTGGCTGTTTTATTTTTTAAAATTTTTATGAAGTGGGTTTTTTGAGATTCTCTTCGAATGATTGACGAGGTGGGTCTTCATTTAAAGCTTGATCCTCAAATTTATTATCAAGAAATACTTGAACTCCGTTAACACTGACAATAATATTGCTAGGATCGGAAAAGAGTTCTTTTTCACGATTGAGGCTCAAAAGTCTTCACTCCAATGGTTAAAGCTTGTTTACTTCTTGTTGTTTTTATTACGTTGGTTTGATGCTTTGCCATTTACGTTTTTATTGATTAAATCCGTGAATTCCCGAGAAAACTCTTGTCTTGCTTTTTCAGGAGACGTTTTCATCGTTTTTGGTGTTTGTGGCAATGAATTTTTGTTGTTGCTTGATGAATTGTGATTGTCTCTACCCATTTGTTCGCCTTCTTTCCAAAGTATTTTGTTCTTGAAAAGTATGGCTTAAAAAAGGGTTTTTTATGTGGTATGAAGGTAGAAAAAATTTGGAATTAATTTTTTATTAAAGCAACTCGATATGGGAATAATGTTGCTGTCATAATGCCTTCTTTAACTGCCGGATCGTTTTCCATTAACGTAATTGCTTCTTCTTCTGAATTTACTTCCAAAATAACAATTCCAAATCCTGATGGATCCATATTTAATGTTCTTCCTGCAAGAATCAGTGTGCCTTCTTGTTGCAAATTTTGTAACACCTCAAAATGGTGTTGGACGATGTTATTTTCTTTATCCGTCCAATTACTTTCATCTAATAGCGCGGGAATTAATTTGAGTTGGTATAAAAATTGTGTTTTCTCCACAATTTAACCTCCATTTAAGTTTTCAGTATTATCTAACAGTAGTACAAAAAATCCTCCAATGCCCACATAATGGATAAGGATAAATTCTTATTTTCCGCATTTCCATGACGCTACCCCTGTAAG
>NZ_JBFUKT010000015.1:0-34630 GCF_056400705.1 Paenisporosarcina sp. P5_A11 | reverse complement strand
CAGGTGAGAGCTAATAAAAAACCACCCTTGAGTTCTGATTAGCTAGGGTGGATTAACGTCACATCCAGCTGATTACCTTTTTAGCAATCTCCAAATTAATAAACCCGTTGGCTTTGTTGCGCCAACGGGTTTTTTAGTCTACTGATTAACCTTCAACACTTCAATTTTCACAATCATCAAGGCGTTAATTAGCAGTTGTTTTATTTCTCCAAAAGCACCTCATTACCTTCGATGGGATTGACGTGTTGAAACATTTGATGCCTTCCTATAATGAATGTGCATTAGAAAAAATGAAAGTAGAGAAAGGTACCGTTGTAACGAACGATTTACAGTGCTTTGAGCGAGCGTGAAGGAGAGAATAATACGATGGAGCATAACGCTTATAACGCTATCTGTTGGAGTGGTAAAGGGTGTGTCTGTAACTTGGTTACATCTAAGTATTGAGCGCGGGCAATCGTCCAAATCTTGCCAATGGCAGTCCGTTGAATCATAATAAAAATATCTCACGTCCCACCCCTCCTTGAGGTGCCCCTATATATCATTTTGTCACATTGTAACTTTTTGTACTTGAAGCAATTGAACCATTAAATCTACAACAATTTTTTGATGGAGTGGATGAAATAAAGTTTTCAACTCCTTTGGCTTGGTTTTTTCATCTTCATTACGAACGGCAAAATATTCAATGTTTTGATAGATATATCCTTCTATAAATAGTTTTCCGTTTAATGCCTTAGATGCCTCATCAGCTGTCGAATGAGTGAAACCAGCAGGTACAAACTTGCAATTTGTCAATACCACTTCTTTAGAAATTTCTTTTACTTTATAGATTTTTTCTTCAAATAAAACATCTTTCTCCAAACAGATTTCAATGTTATATTCTCCTAATACTACTGGAACTCTGATATTTAAGGACTCATCAGAAGGACATGTTTTATTTTCCCTTGTTTTCTTAGAACGTGAATCATGAATCGGAAACACAGCTGATTGATAATAATCATTTTTCTTTTTCGTATTCGTCCGATAAACATGATCAGGGTCAGTTAAAAATATGATTTCATGTGATTTAAAGCCTATCAATAGACAATATGGTTGTTCATGATAATAAGTTATAGTATCAATTAGTTTTGTATCTAATTCTGGAATTTGTTTGTTGTTAGGGTCAAGAAATTTAAATGTATCTTGAATCGTACTGCCAAAGATAGGAAGATGAAGGAAATTATCAATTTCTGCAAAAGTAGAAATTGGGATTTTTATAGTCATTGAGCGTACTCCTGCATATCTGTGACACTCATTAGCATCATTTTTATTAAGTTTAATTACATTATCTTCAGAAGCATCCCTTCTAGCAAAATCTTCCACTGGCAGATGTTTCTCAAGCCGAGATGCTATCTCGCTTTTAAAAGCAGCATCCAATTGGTGATCAGACTCAAACTCAGATGATGCCTCCTGTTCTGACATTTCTTTCATTTGGACATCAAAATTAGATGCTACCTCGAGTTTTAACACATCATCTATTTGGAGGTTATGCTCAGGGGAAGTAGCAGAAATTGTACTACTAAAAATTGGGGGATAAAGGAAACTATGAATTTTTTCGAAAGTTGAAAATGGAATTTTTATAGTCCTTGAACGTACTCCACCATGTTTATTAAGCTCATCAGCATAAGCGTTTTCATATCTATCATCATGTCCATCATATGTGATATCTGTGTGGTCTTCGCTGATACTGTTTGCTTCGAATAAAATATTCTTTCTAGAGAGATTACATTTTTTGCGGAATTTGGACCTTTTCTTTCTTTTGGATATTTCCCCCAAATTCTCTTTTTCGACTGTGTCAACAGAGCATGACTTAATATCTGATTCGTAGATATCATTTCTGTATTCTCTACTTCTTCTACGAAGACGACATTTTTTTCGTAATTTGGGCCTTTTCTTCCTTTTATGAGTTTTACTTAAATCATTTATTTCGAATATGTCAAAAGAGCCTGGTTTAGTACTTGATTCGCAAATATCTTCTCTGTTTTCTGCACTCTCTTCAAGTATATGCGGAAAATCAGAAGTAACAGAAAACGTATATACGTCTTTTTCTTTATAATTCATTTTCTGCATATCTTTATAATTAATCCATGGAATTGTGTCTTTCTGGTTTTTATGTTGATAATCGGGAGCAACAGAAAATGTAAATACGTCTTTTTGTTTGAAATTTACTCCCTGCATATCTTCATAGTTGATCCGTGGTGTTGTCATTATACCCTCCTTACCTACACGAATTGTTCCTTTATTTTTATTTAATGGGTTTTCTCAGCTTTTGTTACTCCGACTTTCGACTGTTTTTTGAAAATAACCCATCAAAAGCTTCTTTTTCATACACGAAGACGTTGATTTAACAATGTTTGTATTTCTGGAATTCAAATGTATTGCCCAAAAACAAACTTATATATTTTTTATTAAAGACGGCTAACCCGAAAAAGAGATGAAATATGTATTTGTTGAATCCAATCAAGAAAAAGATTCTAGACAACGGATCCTAATGCAATAAAGAGCACTCACATTTCTAAAATCCGAATGGAAAAAATTAGCTACCGTAATGAAAGACTGATTAGTGATTCAAATTACTCTATTTGAAGATGAAAAAGAATTATTGTGGCTACCGAACATGTCATGACTCAATCTTCTTATAAGCAAAAAGAGTTCTTGTGATTTTACACCTACTTAACAAGCTCTTGGCGGGAGCAAGGGTAGTTAAGTGTCTCATGACATTTGAAAAATTCTTCCAGCCGCCTATATGTAAACTAAATGGAACACCTCTTCTTCACTCGTAATTCCAATTGATACTTCGTTTTTTCACAATATAGAAAACCCCTATCGGCTAGATAGGGGTTTTTATTGAATGAAAATAATGATAATTAAAACCTATGAGAGGTATTACTAATATTTTGAAAAATACCCCCATTAGGGGATTGGGATATTAGGACTTACAATTGTGTTGTATGTGAAAAAGGTATATTCCAATGAATTGTATTAAATAAGCAAATAATTCATTTACTTTTCCTTTTTTAAAAGGAAAACAGATACAATTCAAAGCATTCACATTGATGTTTGCTTAGCGGTTTTTTAAAGATTTGCTGGAGGTAAACCTATGAGGATTTTAACAGTCGCCTAGAGAATCAACTCGAACTTGTTGTAATTGCAATAGTTTTAGAGTAAGGTCAAGTACAATTTTTTCGCGTAGAGTATCAAACGTGTTACCCGCACTTACAGCTTGTGGAGAAAAATCAAGTTCAAAGAAATTTGCACTAACTAACTCACAATATGGTTGCTCATTATAAAAAACACTATTTTCAAAGAAGTATTTATCTTGGCGTGGCGAGTCACCGGTTTTCGGATCAATAAATCGAGATCTACTTCCTGAAGATTCTCCTAAAATAGGATAAAGGAGAAAATCATCACCCTTGAGGTCTACAAAACCAGAGAATGGAACAGTAGCAATTCGATCCCGAATTACTCCATTACAATCCGCTGCAGCATATTCAATATCTTTGCGAATAAATCCTTCAATAAATAATTTGGCTCTTTTTACGGTAAAGACACCTGGGCATATTTCCTTACCAAAGTCACTAGGTACAAGTTCACATTGCGTTAAAAATACATCTTTTGATACTCTTTTAATTTCGACTGCTGGTGGATCAAGCGGAATATTTGCTTCTACCACGATTTGCATGGTGGTCTCTGCTAACACAGTTGGAACTTTAATAACTGGTTTAGAATCCTTGTGTAGGACACATGGTTTTACTTTTTCATCTTTTAAAGGTACATTTGTCGTTGCCTCTACCGGACAAGGAATAACAACTGGAGCATCCGTATATCTTGTTTTGTTATTTTGAGTCATCAAATTCGTCTCCTTTCATTCTTTCAATTTTTTTCATTACATTCTTCAAATTGTTAACTCAAATCGAACGGTTAATGGGAACACTCCTTTAGTTTATAAGCTTTAACTACTGTGTAACCTATTGAGCTCTTTTTAGTATCTATTGTTTGACTTAATATAATAATCTACATAGTTAAAGTATGTTGCACAAGGTATTCATGTATATGCGTATATAATAGGTATATTACTAATATTTTAGTTCTGATGCAGAAAGCAATCTTAAGGGAAATTGATATCTTGGGTCATAGGCGAAAGTTCCATTTTTTTGCTACGGATTATCTTCCTATCCTACTGACTGCCTTTTGTGGTAACCTACCTATTTATTAATCCGTTGGCGTTATTGTGCCGATGATTCATTAATTTAGTCTCCCTGTATGTATATTAATTAGAATTACTCTTATTCACTCGTAATACCCTAAGATACTTCATTTTTCCACAATATAGAAAACCCCTATCGGTTGGTTAGATAGGGGTTTATAGAGGATCATTCTTGTTGAAGTTAACTTAGCGTATTGTTTTTCCAATTAGCTAACAGTACTCTTATTAGGAATTTAAACTTTAGCCTAGTGTCCTAAAGAATCAACTTTCACTTGTCGTATTTGTAAAACTTTTAGAGTAAGGTCTACTACAATTTTTTCTTGTAGGCTTCTAAACGTTTCACCCGCACGAACTGGATGTGGAGAAAAATCGAGTTCAAAGAAATTAGCACTAATTAACTCGCAATATGGTTGCTCATTATAAAAAACGCTATTTTCAAAGAAGTATTTATCCTGGCGGGGAATATCACCATTTTTCGGATCAATAAATCGAGATCTACTGCTATCTGAGGATCCACCTAAAATTGGGAAAATCAGAAAATCATCACCCTTGAGGTCTGCGAAACCAGAAAATGGAACAGTAGCAATTCGATCACGAATAACTCCATTACAATCCGCAGTAGCATATTCAATATCTTTGCGAATAAATCCTTCAATAAATAATTTCGCTCTTGTTACTTTTCGGACACCTGGGCATTTATCATCGCTAAATTTTACAGGTACAAGTTTACATTGCGTTAGAAATACATCTTTTAACACTCTTTTAATTTCTACTGCTGGTGGATCAAGTGGAATATTTGCTTCTACCACGATTTGAATGGTGGTCTCTGCTAATACAACTGGAATTTTAATTATCGGCTTAGAATCTTTGTGAAGGACACAAGGTTTTGCTTTTTCATCTTTTAATGGTATTAGTGTCGTTGCCTCTACCGGACAAGGAATAATTGGACAATCCGCATTATCTGTACCATCTTGTTGACTCATAAAAATCTCCTCCATTTATTCTTTCTCATTACTTTTTTAAAATATGTTGTCTAAGACATAAGTGTCTGAGCGTATATAATAGGCACATCAATATTTATTTTTTTAATACAGAAAACTTTTTCTATAAAAGTTGTTGTATTAGGTCTTTAACATGCATGGAAATCAGTGCAAAAGTTTTTCAGGGGTATTGTTATTTGTGAATTTGCCATTGTCCTTAACCAGTTGGAGTAGGATTCTGAATATTAAAGAAAAAACAAAAAATAAAAAAAGCACCGCTAAATGATCTGCACCCCAATTGTTAGTTGTGTCTAACAATTGGGGTGCAGTTCACAAAGAGATGCTTTACTGAAGCTACATTTATTCAAAAATAATTTGGTTAACCGTGTCTCGATCTAGTTTTTTGATCACTGCAACAATTAATTTCACAGCATTTTCGTAATCATCACGATGTAAAATTCCTGCATGAGAGTGAATATAGCGTGTGGCAATACCGATTGCTAAAGAAGGAACTCCATTCGCTGTTAAATGAATTGCCCCAGCATCTGTTCCACCGCCAGGAATTGATTCAAACTGGAAAGGAATATCGTTTTCTTTTGCTGTGTCGACGACTAAATCACGAAGTCCTTTATGAGAAACCATAGATGCATCAAACAAAACGATTTGAGGACCCGCACCCATTTTACTTGTTGATTCCTTTGCCGTGATTCCTGGAGTATCTCCAGCAATACCGACATCAACTGCGAAACCGATGTCTGGTTTGATTTTTGTAGCAGCGGTACGTGCACCACGTAATCCAACTTCTTCTTGAGCTGCTCCAACACCATAAACGATATTTGGATGCTTCTCATCTTTTAACGCTTTTAATACATCAATTGCAATAGCACAGCCAATGCGGTTATCCCATGCTTTTGCAAGAAGTAATTTGTCATTGTTCATGACAGTAAATTCGAAATATGGAGTTACCATATCTCCTGGTGAAACGCCCCACTCCATTGCTTCTTCTTTTGTAGAAGCACCGATATCAATAAACATATCTTTAATGTCCACTGGCTTTTTACGTGCTTCTGGTGAAAGAATATGAGGTGGTTTAGACCCAATGACACCTATAATTGATTCACCCTTACGTGTAACGATGGTAACTCGTTGTGCTAGCATTACTTGTGACCACCAGCCTCCAACTGTTTGGAACTTTAAGAACCCTTTAGAGTCAATTTGTGTAATCATGAAGCCAACTTCATCTAGATGTCCAGCAACCATAATTTTCGGTCCATTAGCATCTCCGACTTTTTCAGCGATTAAGCTTCCTAAGTTGTCCGTATCCATACGGTCAGCAAATGGCTCTATGTATTTTCGCATTACATCGCGAGCTTCACGTTCATTACCAGGTATCGCCTTCGCATCTGTCAATTCTTTTAGCATAGTTAATGTAGAATCAAGCATTGTCATTATTTCGTCCTCCTAAATATAAACTACAAAGTTTATTATAATGTAAACGTCTTCAATATTCAAAATATTCTTCAATAACCAGAACGTTGACGCTCATAATTTTTTTCATTTTTATCAAGATATGCTTTAATAATTTGTTCATGTGTAAAGCCAAGATTTGATGCCACTGCTCCATATCTTCTCCATACTTCTTCGTAATTAGCCATCGTTGGATTTTGCAAAAATTGATTTATCGACGCCTGGGTATGTATAAATAACAACGTAAGTGACTCATCCTCAAAATGTAGTGGCCAATTTTGCAAGCCGTCTAACTCCTTTTCAATACCAAGAGATAATAAAAAGTGAATCGAATCGACATACTCTTCTAAAATGACTTCTTTCTCAGATGGCCCTTTTGAGCTCCAAAATTTAAAGCAACGTGTTTCATTTGCTAACTCCGCTAGTTCAACTAGTAGCGCAAGACCTTTTTCAAGAAACACATCATGTGAAATATTTTTTTCAGTTTGAATATATGTATCAAGAGATTTTTGCATATCAAAAAGGGATTGTAATTTCATATTAAATTGCCTCCAGTATAAAAATTTCATAATTCTTGAAACCAATGAACACGGTTATCCGTATACTATAATAACATGTCTGCCCGAGGGGGGTTCATAATGATAGTTATATTAATACGATTTTTGATTCTCGCTCTTCTTGTTTACATATTTTATCGCGGAATCGCTTATTTACTGGATCCCAAACGAAAATTAGATGATGCATATGGGAAGGGTTCATACTATTTTTATGATGATGTGAAAAACGCACGGAAGAATTTTTTCATTTCTTATAAAGGAGCATTATTCGAGGGAGAGAAATATTTAGGTACAACTGATAATGCTTTTGAAGTTGTCTCAATCTTTGTGTGGGCTAAAGACACCATGAAATTACAAGGCTTCACACGGGATGATTTCTTATTTCTTGAAAAAGAAATTTTGATGAACTACCCTGCCGCAGACATTGGCTGGAAAAACCCAATTGAACAATTGATGAAAAAATAAATAATTCTCTGACCCGACATAGAAACTGTGTCGGGTTTTTCTATTTTGTCTATGAGCGGATTCGTGTCGACTATGCGCGCAAAAGACATGGCTATGAGCGAATCTTTGTCGACTATGAGCGGTTCTCTGTCGGCTATGAGCGGTTTAACCAAACAGGGACATCCAGCAACGGTGGATGTCCTTAACAAATTAGCTTTTCTAGTTTTCGATATCTATGTGTGGTTCCCTCAATTCAACACGCGAATCGAAAAAAGCCTGGCTCATCAAAGGAACTGGACATTTTTAAATCCACTTCACGTTTAGACTCCAGGCATTCATATCATTATATATCTTTTAATAAGGGTGTTGCCCAAATCAATAACGCAACATGTGCGATGGCTAATAAGGTAAATCCGATGCGAAATGACATATGTTTTGTTTTATGACGGTAGGTCATCATCCCGAGGTAAGCACCCACGCCTCCTCCAAGAATTGCGAGTTTCCATAATGTACGTTCTGGTACTCTGCGATTGTTTGCTTTAGCTGCAGATTTGTCATGTCCCATTGTAATGAATGCGACGATTGACATGACAACAAAAAAGCCAATGAAAATGATATGTATCATATAAACTTCCTCCTAAGAAAATCATAATATGATTATACTATTAAACGTCTATCCCTAAAAAGATCCGTAAAAAAAGGCTGATGGATTATCCATCAGCCTTTAAGTGTTCGAAATTAGTTGTTCATTGATTTTTTAGCAGCATCTGCTAATTGAGTGAATGATGCTGGATCTGTAACAGCTAATTCAGCTAACATTTTACGGTTAACTTCGATATTAGCTAATTTCAATCCGTGCATTAAACGGCTGTAAGAAAGACCATTCATACGTGCTGCCGCGTTGATACGAGTAATCCATAATCTACGGAAGTTACGTTTTTTGTTACGACGGTCACGGTATGCATACATACCTGATTTCATAACTGCTTGGTTTGCTACTTTATATAATAATTTCTTAGCGCCATAATAACCTTTTGCTAATTTTAAGACTTTATTACGACGTCTTTTAGTGACTGGTGTGCTTTTTACGCGTGGCATAATAATTACCTCCTGCTATTATTTCGAACAATTAAATTTCGAGTATTATTTCATGTAAGCGATTAGTGATTTGATACGTTTGTAATCTCCAGATGAAACAAGTCCACCTTTACGTAGTTTACGTTTAGCTTTAGTTGACTTGTTTGCGAATAAGTGACTGCGATATGCACTTGCACGTCTTAGTTTTCCAGAGCCAGTCTTTTTAAAACGCTTCGCTGCTCCGCGGTGAGTTTTCATTTTTGGCATGTCGAATTCCTCCTAAACTGTCGTCAATCTTACTTTTTCTCGTTCTTCGGTTGAAGAATCAAGAACATGCTGCGGCCTTCCATTTTCGGTTTTTGTTCAACCGTGGCTACCTCAGTACAAGCTTCTGCAAAGCGATCTAATACGCGTTGGCCGATTTCTTTGTGCGTAATTGCACGACCTTTAAAACGAATAGAAGCTTTGACTTTGTCGCCTTTTTCAAGGAACTTGATCGCATTACGAAGTTTCGTTTGGAAATCATGTTCATCGATTGTTGGGCTCAAACGAACCTCTTTTAATACGATAATCTTTTGATTTTTACGAGTTTCGCGATCTTTCTTTTGATTCTCAAACTTGAATTTACCATAGTCCATGATACGAGCAACTGGTGGCTTGGCTTGAGGGGCCACAAGGACAAGATCCAAATTAACGTTAGCGGCAATTTCAAGCGCTTCGAAACGTGTTTTAACTCCTAATTGTTCACCGTTTTGGTCGATAATTCGAAGTTCACGTGCGCGAATACCATCATTTACATACATGTCTTTGCTAATAGTAATCCACCTCCAGATAGTGTCGCGAATACATGGTTTGGGCATATTGCTTATTGAAGACCTTMAATAAATCAGTTACGCCGTTCCGACCAATAAAAAAACGAGCGGGCATTTACAAAAGTAAATGTCCGCCCGCCGATATATGCAAGTACATTACAGTACGTTACGTTTAATCGTGTGTCGACCTGTCAACTACTTCTAGTGTCAATCAGGTGAGAAGCGGGCAGCCTCTACTTATACCACAAACTTTGTATTCATTAACCTTAATAACTTTATCATGTCCATATTAAACTGTCAACCACTATTAGTTAATTTCTTGTTGAATGCGTGATAGGAATTCGTCAAATGAAATACTTTCAGAGTTTTGTTCTCCGTATTTACGAACGTTGACAAAACCACTTTCCATTTCTTTGTCGCCGATTACAAGCATGTACGGGATTTTTTGCATTTGGGCTTCTCGAATTTTATACCCCAGTTTTTCTTCTCGATCATCCATTTCGATACGCAAACCGGCAGCTTGTAGTTTTCCGATGATATCTTTTGCATAATCAAAATGTACTTCGTTTGAAACCGGAATAACCTGAACTTGAACAGGCGCTAACCACGTTGGGAAAGCTCCTTTGTATTCTTCAATTAGGAAGGCTACAAAACGTTCCATAGTTGATACGACTCCACGATGGATTACGACTGGGCGATGTTGTTTTCCATCTTCTCCGATGTACGACAGATCAAATTTTTCAGGCAATAAAAAGTCGAGTTGTACAGTTGATAATGTTTCTTCTTTACCAATTGCAGTTTTGACCATAACATCCAATTTAGGACCATAGAACGCCGCTTCACCTTCAGCTTCGAAGTAATCTAGACCAAGTTCATCCATTGCTTCTTTAAGCATACTTTGTGCTTTGTTCCACATATTTTCATCATCATAATACTTTTCTTTATCTTCTGGATCACGATAAGACAAACGGTATGAATACTCATTAATGTCAAAGTCTTTATAAACATCAATAACTAATTGAACGACACGTTTAAACTCGTCTTTAATTTGATCCGGACGAACGAAAATGTGTGCATCATTTAATGTCATCCCACGAACTCGTTGAAGTCCAGATAATGCCCCGGACATTTCATAACGGTGCATTGTACCAAGCTCAGCAATACGCATAGGTAAGTTACGGTATGAATGGATGCCATTTTTGAAAATCATCATATGATGCGGGCAGTTCATTGGTCGTAAAACTAGATCTTCATTATCCATACTCATGACCGGGAACATATCGTCTTGGTAGTGATCCCAGTGACCGCTAGTTTTGTACAATTCCACGCTACCCATTACTGGAGTATAGACATGGTCATAACCAAGTTTCACTTCTTTATCGACGATATATCGTTCGATGATACGACGAATTGTTGCGCCTTTTGGTAACCACATTGGAAGGCCTTGCCCAACTTTTTGTGAGTTCATGAATAAATTGAGTTCCTTACCGATTTTACGGTGGTCACGTTCCTTTGCTTCTTCAAGCATTTGTAAATGTGCTGCTAGCTCTTCTTTAGTGAAGAATGCAGTTCCGTAAATACGTTGCAACATTTTATTGTCGCTGTTCCCACGCCAGTATGCACCAGCGATACTCAATAATTTAAATTCTTTTAACTTACCTGTCGAAGGCACGTGTACTCCACGGCATAAGTCGAAAAAGTCACCTTGTTCATAAATAGATACTTGATCATCTTCAGCAATAGCTTCCAATAACTCAACTTTATATTCATCTTCTTTAAACTTATCAAATGCTTCAGAACGAGACACATTATGACGAACTATATCTATATTTTCATTAATGATTTTTTTCATTTCTTTTTCAATAACTAACAAATCTTCTTTTGTGATTGGTTCTGGTGAATCGATGTCGTAGTAGAATCCATTTTCAATAACTGGACCAACCCCTAATTTAACATCTTTAAATATGCGTTTAACAGCTTGGGCTAATAAATGAGCTGTACTATGACGTAACACTTCTAATGCTTCGTCTGATCCAGGCATAACAATGGCAATTTCTCCATCTTGTTCAAGTGGAGCTTTTAAGTCGACAAGTTGGTTATCTAATTTACCAGCCAATGCTTTTTTACGAAGTCCTGGACTAATTGATGCTGCTACGTCTTCAGTTGTTGTGCCTTTTGGAAACTCCTTTATCGCACCATCTGGAAACTTCAGTTGAATTGTCTCTGACATGTTGAACACTCCCTTTTTAGATGTAGTTCAAAAAATATTGAACCCTCAGTTTTACCATTTATTAAAAAAATGAACACAAAAAACCCCGTCCTATGAAAGGGACGAGGTTTGAGTTCGTGGTTCCACCCTTCTTCCTTCTCTTCAGTCCAGGACTAAAAAGATGAAGCTTTGAGCCGGCTAACGGGCCGTTACCGTCAACAGTTACATTAATTCGTTCACTGTTGCTGCTCCGAGGTGGTAAAAAGACTATCGTACTTAAGAAGCTTCCAGCCATGGCTTCTCTCTCTAAAAAGTCGTACAGACTATCGTTGTCCTCTTCTTGGCATTTCATTATTCTTATGTTGACATTCTACTCTTGCATGAAATTAAATGCAACAGAAAATTGAAATTAAACAGACATTAATTCACGTTCTTCGATCATAGGTGTTACTCGTGGGACCGGATGTGGATGAATACCAATCAAGTCACAAGGTCGTCCGATTAAGTCAATGCACCCATCCTTCAATTTAACAATACGATCAGCTAAAGCATGAGCATCATTTTCATCATGGGTAACGAAGATAGAAGTAATGTTTGCTTTCTTCAGGATTTCACGTAAGTCTTTGCGGATTTTCACTTGTAGTTCGGCATCCAGATTACTGAAAGGTTCATCAAGTAAAATTAAATGTGGATTCGGCGCAATTGCACGTGCTATAGCGACACGTTGCTGTTGACCACCACTTAGCTGGTGTGGATAGCGTTTTTCATAATCTTGAAGTTCAACTAGTTCCAAAACTTCTTGGAGTCGTTTTTTCTTGTCTGATTTTTTCAATTGAAATAACCCAAACAGAATATTTTCTCCAACCGTCATGTGTGGAAATAATGCATAGTCCTGAAATACCATGCCAATTCCTCGTTTTTCTGGTTGTAAAAATGTATTGCCATCAAATAACACTTCATCTTGTATCGTTAAGGAACCTTGTGTTGGTTTTTCAAGCCCAGCAAGAAGGCGTAAAATTGTACTTTTCCCGCTACCACTTCTGCCTAATATTGAAATCACTTCCCCTTTTTCAATATTCATTGAAAACTGGTCAAGTGCTGGTTTTCCTGTATTTGGATATGAGAAACAAACATTTTGAATGGATATAAACATGTCAATCCGGCTCCTTTTCAAGAAACTTATAGAAAACAACAATGGCAAGGGCACTAATACCGACAATTAATAACGAAGCTTGTGAAGCTTCCATAATTTTTTCATCACTTGCATATTGGAATGCTTTTGTAGAAAGAGTATCAAAATTAAACGGACGCAATATTAATGTTAACGGTATTTCTTTTAAGATATCAATGAAGACTAATATAAATCCGCTAATAATGGCACCTTTTAACATTGGAACATCAACTTTGAAAAATGTTTTCGTCACGCCTACACCTAAAAGTCTTGAAGCGTCACGGAAGTCAGTTCCTATTTTATCGTATCCAGATTCAATGGAATTATAACCTATCGCAAAGAATCTTATTATGTATGCAGAAATTAACATAATTAAACTTACACTTAATACCAGTGTTGTTGTAATACCTATCATTTGATACAAGGGTACTAAAAAGCGATCCAATGCGATAAATGCAGTGACAACGGCCACAGCTATTACCGCTCCTGGTATAGAATAACCAAGTATTGAAAGCTTGGGCAATAATTTCGCCACTTTCCCTTGTACCAAACGACTAAAGTTACCAACGATTAACGCGAAAATGATTATTGCTGTTGCACTTATTCCAGCAACTAAAACTGAATTTTTCACATAGGTTAAAAATTCATCCATCGGAATTGTTCCAAACGTTAAAATCATCCAATCAATCAATTGAGCGATTGGAATAAAGAAACCTAAGCTCAAAATCATCAATCCATAAGTAGTTGCGAGTCCTGCTTTCCATCCTTTTAGCTGAATAAGTGGTAGAGGTCGCACTTTTGTTGTGGAGTAGCTGTATTGACGTCTTCCACGTAATACTTTTTCAATAACTAAAATGAAGATGACAAACCCCATTAGGGATGCGGCAAGCTTAATTGATGATTCAATATCACCTAGTCCAAACCAAGTTTGAAAAATCGCCGTCGTAAATGTTTGAATGCCGAAATATTTGACGACACCATAATCATTTAGGACTTCAAGCACAACTAAACTTGCACCACCAATAATGGATACTCTTGAAATCGGAATAACGACCTGGAAAAATGTACGCCAAGGACCTTTCCCTAACATTCGAGCACTTTCAATGAGAGAAGCTGATTGTTGTGACAAGAAAACACGTGTAATTGTATAAACATACGGATATAAAAACATCGTATAAATAAATATTGCACCAGGCAAATTCATGATATCAAAATGGGCTGGATTCAGGACCATATCAAATTGATCTCTCAGTGTTGTTTGAATTACACCCGTGTAGTTAACAATGCCATGATAGGTATAAGCTCCGATAAATGGTGGAATTGATAAAGGTAAAATCAATGCCCATTTTAAGAAGCCGCGTAAAGGAAATTGATACTGAGTGATAAGCCACGCTAAACTTAATCCAATAGAGATTGTTAATATAGCAGTTGCACTAATTAGAATGAGAGACGTTCGTATAAAAGACCCTAGAACAAATTCTTTCATATGTGCCCAGTTTTCATTGGATGGTGAAAAAATTCCCGTAACTATCGTTATGTTCGGCAAAAACAATAGAATCATAATGATTGCAGCTGATACTGTCCAGCCATTTACATTTGCCAGTCTTCTTTGCACGTTTCAAACACCTCTTCTAATCCCAAGAAATCCCTTGTCACGAAAACTCGTAACAAGGGCATTTATATTATTTATTTCCAACCAACTTCATTAAAGATTAAAATTGATTTTGCATTGTTATCACCAAGAACTGATAATGAAATATCTTGTTCTTTAAATTCGCCCCATGATTTAAGTAATTCAGTTGCTTCAACTGATTCATTTACTGGGTATTCATAGTTTGCTTCTGCAAATGTACCTTGAGCTTCTGGAGCTGATAAGTACTCAAGAAGTTTAATTGCATTGTCTTTATTTTTAGACGTTTTTACAACACCAGCGCCACTTACGTTTACATGTGTGCCTGTTGTGTCTTGGTTCGGGAAGAAAATGCCTAAGCCTTCAGCCACTTTTACTTCTTCTGGATCTTCAGAGTTTAACATTTGACCAAAGTAGTACGTATTCATGATTGCTACGTCACCAACACCCGCTGCAATTGCTTTTGCTTGGTCTCTGTCTCCACCTTCAGGATCACGTGCAAAGTTTGATACAAGACCTGCAGCCCACTCTTTAGCTTTGTCTTCTCCGTTAATTTCGATGAAAGATGCTAACAAAGATTGATTATACACGTTTTCAGACCCACGAATCAAGACGCGACCTTTCCACTGATCTTCTGTTAGTGCTTCATACGTCGATAACTCTTCAGGTTTTACTGTTTCTTTATTGTAGATAATGACACGAGCACGTTTTGTTAAACCGTACCACATTTGATCTTTATCTTGGAAGTTAGCTGGAACTTGTTCGTCTAATTTGTCACTTGAGACAGCTTGCAATAACCCGTCATCTTTAGCACGGTATAAACGTCCTGCATCAGCAGTAAGGAATAAATCTGCTTCAGTAGCATCGCCTTCACGTTTAATACGTTCAAGTAATTCATCTGCTTCACCTTTAATGACGTTAACTTTAATGCCTGTTTCTTCTTCGAATTTCGCATAAAGCTCATCGTCTACATCATAATGACGTGCCGTATATAGGTTTACTTCTTTGCTTTCGTTTGTTTCTGTTGTTTCTTTTGTTTCTTTTGACTCCTTGTTCGATGTGGTCTTAGTGGTTGTTGTATCGTTGCCACAAGCTGATAAAACAAGTAGGGCAAAAGCTAAAACTAGAAATAATGCCTTTTTCACTGGATGTCTCTCCCTTTGATATGTATTAAATCGCAACTGAAAACGATTCTCAATCTCAATTATAAATGTGTTGTCGATATTGTCAATGATTCTTTGCACCATTGCTCATATTCGTACTATTCGGAATAATTAAAGTGCAAACTATACTTAGTTTCCTATTTGAATCTAGTGATGTGAAGTGCTCTTTAAGTTTATTGTTGCTCAATTTGATTTAATCCTATTCAAGATGCATTTATTCCCGCTAACAGAGGTTTTGTTCCCGTTCACAACCCTTTATTCCTTTTCAACAGAGTTTTATTCCCTTTCGTCCATTTTCTCCCACAAAAAAACAACCAGACTGCAATCGTCTGGTTGTTTTTTATGTTCCCTCTTATCCATCTCTTCTGTTTTTCCCACTTAAACGCATTGGTATGGTTATCGAACGGATTCTTTCCATAATACGAGCGGCTTTAACTAGCTCCCGCTCCCCTTTTCCGGAATATGCTAAGTGTTCTTCTAATCCATCATAATCAAAATTCGAAGTGATAAACGTAGGTAAATTCTCAGCCATTCGATAATGCAGTACCGTACCCAAAATTTCATCTCGAGTCCAAGTTGATAATGTTTCTGCTCCCAAATCATCAAGCATAAGAACAGGAGCTTTTTTAACATAATCGACTTTCTCTTGAAGTGATTGATCTTGTATGGCATGCTTCATTTCGCGTAAAAATTCCGGGACATAAACGAGAACAGTTTTAATTTTTTGTTCAGCGAGCTCATTGGCTAGCGCACCTAATACATAGGATTTGCCGACACCAAACTCTCCATAAATATAAAATCCTTTTGAAGGCAATTGTCCTGTTGTTTTAAGTTCTTCCATAAATGTGCTGGCAGCTGTTCCTAGATTAACTCGAGTATTGTGATCATAAGTAACAGTAGCAAGTCTTGCTTTCAACACATCTTTTGGCATGTGCATACTTGAAATCATTGCAGACACTTCACGACGCTCGTCCTCAACAATTTTTTGTCGACATCTGGCATAGTCAAGATCAATTAATCCACGAATAATTGTTAATTGAGGAACATAGCCCTTCATGATGTTTTCGCAGTTAGCTACGTTTTCGCATGTTTCACAATCATGATTTTGTGTTGTATACTCATATAATTTCCCGAGACCACGGTCAACCATCCCTTTGTTCACAACTTCTGCATTTTCTGCTAGAAATGCTTGAACTCCACGATTTTCTAGAATCTCTGATTTCATTTTTTCATATCGCTCTGTAAATGCATCTGCATTAACGACACGCTTTAAAGTATCACTTATTGGTTCCACTAGTTTTCGCCTGCCCCTCTTTTACACCGAGTTTCTCAAGCAACTGTTGTTTTTTGGTTTCCCAATCTTCGGTTACTTCATTCTCAACTGATTGTTTAGTTGAGCGAGTTTCTTTCGCTTTGTAAAACCACTCAGGCACTTTCTCATCACGCACATTTTTGCGTTTGTACGGTGTTGCTGTCTTCGCTGAATTTTGCCAATCCAGATATTGATCATGTTCTTTCCTAGATATCTCAATGGCCTGCTCAGCCGTTTGAATGTTTTCACGTTGCCAATGAGCTGCGATTTTGTGCACGTAATTCTTATTTAGTTTCATCTTGGCGCGAATTAATACGAATTGCAATAACACGTTGACGACTGCAGGTGGAAAACTATATTTAAAAATAAGCTCGTTGGCTAAGTCAACTTCCACTGGCATCGGTTCTTTACCATTAGATAAGTCACGCAACACTTCTAGAGGTGGTGTATCTTCTAAATATTTTATTAAGGATTGGTCTTTAGACAGCACTAAATTTTGTGTTTCGACTTTATTTTGTTGAGGTAGCTTTTGAGTAAGTCTAGGTGGCTTTGAAGAAATCGAAAGCTTGTAATAATCAGCTGCTGTTTTTTTCAATCGTTCTTCTGTAACACGGTTTTGATCATCTATAGCCATCATTAATACTTTTTGCATATCAATAGCATTTAATGAATACAAAAAAGCCACTTTCGCAATTAACTCTTTTACCGATAAAGTAAGAACACTTGAAGGAATCATTACCTCAGATAATCCAGATTTTAATAAATCGAAATCAAAATCCATTGAATAAAATGGTAATTTATTCGGTCGACTTGGTTGTTCCATTTGGTCTGGATCAAACACATGTCCAAGTTTTGTATAATCATGATTACTTTTAAAGACGTCTTGTAAATCTCTTGAGACGTTTTCATAGCCGCTTTGTTGAGCTTGTTTTTTCACAAATCTTTCTCTGACACGTATATACGCTTTTTCATGAATTACGCTATATAAGGAAGTTGCCAAAATCGGCTCGCTGAAAAACGAAGCGGCATCCAGCGGAGCAACTACTTCATATATAAACATGCGTTTGTCATGATCATCTTTTTTCCATGTTTTCATTAAACCAATCGCTTCGAGAGCTACACGTGCATCAAATATTTTTTTTAATGACATGTTCAAGACATCCATTAAATAATAATGTGATAATTGTTCCGAAATATGGCTCTCGGATTCTGCCCACAAAGTGCAGTATAGACTCATAGCATCAGAGCCAATGATTGGTTTGTACAACATTGTGACGAGTTGACGATCTGTATCAGCAAGTGGATAAGGCATTTGGATGATGAAGCTATCTACTGGTTGAAGTTCTTTAAATAAAAGTTGCATACAACATCCTGTTCCTTTCTACTTGTTTTCTGGATTTCTCTTTAATAAGTCTTTTAGTTCGTCAATAAACAC
Organism: Paenisporosarcina sp. P5_A11; assembly: GCF_056400705.1. Classification (NCBI taxonomy): domain Bacteria; kingdom Bacillati; phylum Bacillota; class Bacilli; order Caryophanales; family Caryophanaceae; genus Paenisporosarcina; species Paenisporosarcina sp. P5_A11. The sequence goes on along the minus strand of NZ_JBFUKT010000015.1, from coordinate 16,130 downwards.
ATTGATGTCTTTAAATTGACGGTAAACTGACGCAAAACGTACATAAGCCACTTCATCAATTTTCGCTAACCGGTCCATGACCATTTCGCCAACATCTTCTGACTTCACTTCTGAGTTTCCTATGCGACGCAACTCTTTTTCAATTGAGAATACGACTCCCTCAAGCATATCAAGAGATACAGGACGCTTTTCACATGCACGAATAAGACCACGTATTACTTTCTCATGGCTAAACTCTTCTCGTGATCCATCTTTTTTAACTAGAATTAATGGCATTTCTTCTACTTTTTCAAATGTAGTAAAGCGAAATCCACAATCCTCACATTCTCTTCTTCTGCGTATTGCTTTATTGTCGTCAACTGGTCTAGAATCCACGACTCGTGTTCCGTTATATTGGCAAGCTGGACATCTCATATTTTAATCTCCTGGGTTAAGGCTTTCGTTAATGTTCTTATTATAACAAATATTATTCATAAAAATCGAAAAAGCAGAGGAATATCGTCCTCTGCTTACTCATTTAACAGTTTATGTGTTATGCATGTGCTGTTACGAGAGGTTTGCTCGCTGTAACAGGACCCATACCGCGTGGAATTTCTGTCATTTCACGCGTCTGTGATCCAAGTGCATCAGCAATATATTTAGCAGCAATTGTTGGATCTAAATCGCCACATGTATATACATCAATACTTGCGTAACCGTGTTCTGGGAAGCTGTGAATCGTTAAGTGTGATTCAGAAATAATCACGACTCCACTTACACCTTGTGGTGCAAATTTGTGGAATGCTACTTCACGTACTTCTGCTCCTGATTTAAGTGCTGCTTCAACAAATGTTCGTTCGATGAAATTCACATCGTTTAATTTGTCAAATTCGCACTCCCAAAGTTCTGCGATAACATGACGCCCCATTGTTTCCATGGTTCGTTTCCCCCTTTGATAAGTTATTATTTTTTGATGAATCATCAAAGTAGACTACCACGGGGGAAAGTTAGTCCAGAGAGGTCCTAACCCTTTAAGCAGTCAGTGTATATTTTAAAAGTACACGATTCACATTATATGATGTATTCAACAACATTGCAATAGATTACGAAAAAAATCCTTCCTGCTGTTAAAATAGCAGGAAGGATTCTTATTTATACGATTACTCTATCCTTTAGAGCTGCTCCAACTTTTTTCGTTAAATCAATTACACGAGCTGAATAACCCCATTCATTGTCATACCAAGCAAGGACTTTAACTTTACGTGATCCGATGACCATTGTCGTTAATCCATCCACAATTGCAGAGTGTGGATCAGAATTGAAATCAATAGATACAAGCGGTTCAGTTGTAAATCCAAGAATCCCTTTCATAGCACCTTTAGAAGCTTCAATAAATGCAGCGTTTACTTCTTCAACTGTTACATCTGTTTGAAGATCCACTACAAGATCAACTAGTGAAACATTAGGTGTTGGCACACGGAGTGAAAGACCGTGAAGTTTACCTTTTAACTCAGGTAACACTAATGACAGCGCTTTCGCAGCACCCGTAGATGTTGGAATTATTGATTGTGCACAAGCTCGTGCACGTCGTAAATCTTTATGTGGATTATCAAGATTCTTTTGATCATTCGTATACGCATGTACAGTTGTCATAAGACCATTTTCAATACCAAATGTATCATTCAATACTTTTGCTACCGGAGCTAGACAATTCGTCGTACAACTTGCATTAGATATGACATCATGTTTTTCAATATTCAATTGATCTTCATTTACACCCATTACAATTGTTATGTCTTCATTTTTTCCAGGTGCACTCAAAATTACTTTTTTAGCCCCTGCTTGTAAATGCAATGCTGCTTTTTCACGTTCATTAAATTTCCCAGTTGCTTCAATAACAATATCAATGTTCATTTCTTTCCAAGGCAACTTCAATGGATCGCGGTCACTTACCAATTGCACTCGTTTACCATTTACGATTAATGCATTTTTTTCAACTATAACATCAGCGGAAAACGTCCCGTGATTTGTGTCATACTTAATCAAATGTGCTAATGTTTCTGGTGGATATGTAGCATTAATTGCCACTACATTTATATCATTTTGAAGAATAGCTTGACGAAAAACCATACGACCTATGCGGCCAAAACCATTAATAGCGATAGAAGCTGGCATTAAAAATCCTCCTACAAGTATGTTCTACTTTTAGTCTTTATTCTTAAATTAGTATAACACATTTTAAATTAAGATAAACCTAAAGTTGGCAATATAGAAATGTTCTATTTTTCAGAAAGTGGGACATTATATGTCCCACTCAGTCAATATTCGTTCTAATTGTTCCTTTGATTGTTCAATAGTGCCGTTATTATAAATGACCGCATCGGCACCTTTTTCTTTTTCAGAAATTGGTAATTGAGACTGAATTCTTGCAGTTGCTTCGTCTTTAGAAAGAGAATTCCGATTCATTAATCGTTGCAATTGCATTTCTTCGGTTACAGATACTACTAGTATTTTATCAACGAAATGTTGCAGTCTACTCTCAAAAAGGAGAGGGATATCCATAATCAAGGTTTTCTGACCGCTTTTCAAATGTTCATCACGCTGGCGAAACATTTCGCTTCGAATTGCTGGATGCATCAAGTCGTTTAATTGTTTTCTTTTTGCTGGATCGTTAAAAATCAGTTTACCCAGAGCTTCCCGATTTAATGTGCCATCTTTATTTATTACGGAAGATCCAAATTCACGCTCAATTTCTTGTAAATTTGATGTGCCTGGTTCTACGACTAATCGAGCTACTAAGTCAGCATCGATTATCGGATATCCTTTATCTTTTAACATGGCTGAAATCGTGCTTTTACCACTCGCAATACTTCCCGTTAATCCTATAATCATTGTATGTTCACCCTCTTATCGTTGACATGAAGGACAGTACCAAGAGTTTCGTCCTCCTAGCACTCGTTGTTTTGTAGGGACTAAGCAATGTGGACATTGTTTCTTGCCGTACATTTGTAATCTATGTTGCATACTGCCCGCTTCACCATTGATGTTGCGATAATCTGATATTGAGCTCCCACCAACCAAAATACTTTCATTTAATACAACGACTACTGTTTCAAAAAGTTCAGAAAGTCTTTTTTGACTTATACGATTTACTTTTCTCGCTGGATGAATATGCATTCGAAATAATGCTTCGGTAGCATAAATATTGCCACATCCAGAAATAACTTGCCCATCCATAATCACTTCTTTTATAGACTTGTTTTGGTATTTAACAAGCTTAGTCAAGTCTAGAAAATGGTCAAGTGCCGAGTAATCGAACGGTTCAGGAGCCATTAGTAATAATGGGGGGAATTGTTCTTCTGATTCAAGTAAACGCATTTCGCCAAACCTGCGAATATCTGCATATACCAACAACATGCCGTCATTTAGTTTAAATATCACATGAATATGTTTTCTGAATTTTTCTTCTGAAATTTCATGCGTTTCGTGAACATAAAACCACGCCCCAGACATTCCTAGATGATTCACTAATAACTTACTCTGGTGATTTTTCTCTAAATGAAAATAGATATACTTTGATCTTCTTACTATTTGAATAATTTTTGCATCTGCTAGTTCTTGCTGAAAATCAGCGAGCTCGGTTCCTTTGATGATTGCTTGTTTCCCCGCCTTACGGGACACTTCTAAGACTGCGGAAAGAGTGACTCCTTCAATGGTTTTTCCAGTCACTACAGGTTTAAGAGCATTTACGACTCCCTCGACTTCTGGTAATTCAGGCATTTTTTTGCCCCCTTACTTCGTATCGTACCAAGTTAGACCATACGCATAATCCACTTTGAGTGGCACTTTTAATTCAATCGCATGTTCCATCACTTCAGGTACGATCTTTTCTAATATCGCAATTTCTTCTGGAGGTGCTTCAAAAATCAATTCATCATGTACTTGAAGTAGCATAGTTGCTTGTAAATTTTCCTTCTCTAAACGAGCAGCCATATCAATCATGGCTTTCTTTATAATATCCGCGGCACTCCCTTGAATAGGTGTATTCATTGCCGTCCGTTCAGCGAAACCTCGCAAATTAAAGTTTGAACTTGTAATATCAGGCAAGTATCTTCTTCTATTTAAAATCGTCGTAACAAATCCTGATTTCTTAGCATCATGAACGATATCATCCATGTATTGTTTAACACCTGGGAAGCTCTTTAAATAACGATCGATAAATTCAGCAGCTTCCTTACGTGTAATAGATAAGTTTTGTGACAATCCATAATCACTGATTCCATAAACAATTCCGAAGTTTACTGCTTTAGCTGCACGACGCATGTCAGACGTTACAGCATCAGCTTCCACGTGGAAAACATCCATTGCCGTTTTTGTATGAATATCTAAGTCGTTTCGGAAAGCGTCGATTAATTCTTCATCATCTGACATATGTGCTAAAACACGCAGCTCGATTTGAGAATAATCTGCAGCAAATAAAACCCAACCTGGTTGTGAAGGAACAAACGCTTTACGAATTTTGCGTCCTTCTTCTAGTCTCACAGGAATGTTTTGTAAATTCGGATTGGTTGAACTTAAACGTCCTGTTTGCGTGAGAGCTTGTTGATATCTCGTGTGAATCTTACCATCATCTTTATGAATTTCTTTCAATAATCCTTCGATATACGTAGACTGTAACTTCCCTAATTGACGGAACAACAGAATATGTGAAATCACTTCATGTTTGCCTTCTAATTTTTCTAAAACGTCTGCGGCAGTTGAATAACCTGTCTTCGTTTTTTTCAATGCAGGAAGTCCTAGTTTTTCAAATAAAATGACACCTAGTTGTTTAGGTGAATTAATATTAAAAGTCTCTCCAGCTGCATGATAAATCGTTTGTTCAATCTCCGTTAACTTTCCAGCTAAATCTTCACCAATATCAACAAGAGTTTGACGGTCCACTTTCACACCATCAGACTCCATTTTTCCTAGAATGGTTGCCAATGGTAACTCAAGTTCTTGATAAAGTTCGTATTGTTCATTGTCTTTTAATTTTTGATCCATTACTGCTCTCAAATTCCAAACAGCCATTGCTTTTCTAACAATATGTTCACCTAACTCTGCATCAGATGGAACCGATTTTTTTGCTCCTTTTCCGTATACTTGTTCATTGGTAAATACATCACCGTAACCGAATTCGCGAGATAATACCGCGACATCGTCAGACGTTATTGCTGGATTAACGATATATGCAGCTAGGACAAAATCGAATTCAACTCCATCGAGCAAGACATCGTTTCGGTGAAACGCTGCAAGTGATGCTTTTGAATCAACTAATCTTTTCTTCTTACTATCATCGGCTAGCCACGTACGGAATGATTCTGATGCAAATGCATCTTCGACCTTGATGAAATAAGCATGTTTGTCATCAACAAGTGCAATACCTAACATATCAGCAGTATGATATTGTTCATCATATAACTCTAAATGAACAGCCATTTCATCAGACAAATTCTCGTCCGTTATTTCGGTCAACTGAGTAAATGTTATTTCAGACTTTACTTCTTCTACTTGTGCATACGTCGTTTTTTCAAGTAGCGACTTGAAGGCCAACTCTTGCCAAATTTTAATGACTTCTTCCATGTCAGGTCCTTTATACGATAAATCATCGAGGCCAATTGTAATGGGTGCCTCTGTTTCGATTGTTGCCAGTATTTTACTCATCTTCGCTTGTTCTTCATTGGCTTCTAGTTTCTCTTTCAGTTTTCCTTTTAGCTGATCGATGCCTTCATAAACACCATCAACAGAATGATGTTCCATTAATAGTTTAATCGCTGTTTTTTCTCCGACGCCAGGAACACCTGGAATATTATCTGAAGAATCGCCCATCAAGCCTTTCATATCAATAATTTGATTAGGTGTTATCCCATATTTCTCTTGAATATGAGCTGGTGTATATTTCTCCATATCAGTGATGCCTTTACGAGTAATGTAAACAGTTGTTGTATCTGAAGAAAGTTGAGTTAAATCCTTATCACCAGAGACAATAATTACTTCTTCTCCCTTTGCTTCAGCCTGTTTACTCAGCGTTCCGATAATATCATCCGCTTCGTACATCGAGAGCTCGTATTGAGGGATCTGATACGCTGTAAGAAGCTTACGTAAGTAAGGAAACTGCTCAGAAAGCTCGGGCGGAGTTTTTTGACGTCCACCTTTATACTCCCCAAACGTCGTGTGTCTGAATGTAGTTTTTCCTGCATCAAATGCAACTAGCATATGAGTTGGTTGTTCTTCGTCTATTATTTTTTGTAACATCATAGTAAACCCATAAACAGAATTTGTATGTATTCCGTGTTCATTTGTCAGTAATGGAAGCGCGAAAAATGCTCGATACGCTAAGCTATTCCCATCTAGTAATAAAACTTTGTTTTTGCTCAAAACTTTTCCACTCCTCTATTCGTAAAAAACGTCATCTTCCTTCATATTACCATGTAAGGTAGATGAAAAGAAAATGACGTCCCTTGCTATGACTAACTTCATTAAGATTTGAACGGATGAGCTAGAGACCACTTGCAGAAATCTTCAGCATAAAGCTCGAATTTGCGGTGAGCGATCGCTCAGTTGGAATTTTCGGGGTCCAAGTTGGAAAAATTGCGCTGCAAGTTGGAATCGATACATCATTGCCTTATAAGTAACCTGAAGATAAAGCTGGTCGATTGCTTTAAGGGTGCATCCCTACCGCACATTGGTTTAAAGAATAAGGTTCTGTTAAAGTAAACTATTGCTTATCTTGCATTTGCGCTAGCCGCAAATGTACTCTTTCGTTTGTTTTTCATTATCAACAGCATTCTTTTAAATAGCTTTTCTATAGGCTCATTTAAATTGTGTTTGGATAGTAAAGAAATCTGCGACACTCCTGCGGAAAAACGGGCTGGCAAGACCCCACAGCGAGGTACGAGTGAGGAGCTTGCCTGTTCGTCCGCGGAAAGGGAGCTGATTCCCTCTTTTTTTATAAAATGCTAATTTAAACTATACTGTCGTCTATCTTACATTTGCGCTAGCCGCAAATGTACTCTTTTTTCTTTTTAATATAGACAGTATTCTTAAACTTAGCAAAATAAAAAAGCAGGAAGGTCGAAATAGCATCTTCGGCCGAATATTTACGTAAAGAAACCTTAATTCTGTTGTAATCCTAAATAAAAGAAGCACCTCATTAAGAGATGCTTCTTTCTGATTGCTATTCTAAATAGCCTGATAGAATTTTCGCGTAAGGAGAATCTGATGGAAGAATAATCATCGTATCTTCACCAATCGTTTTCTTATAAGATTCGAGAGTTCGATAAAGAGCGTAAAACTCTGGGTCTTTTGAAAATGATTTGTTGTAGATTTTTGCAGCCTCTGATTCTCCTTCAGCCGTAATAATCGATGCTTCTTTTTGAGCGATTGCAACCATTTCTTGAACTTTACGATCGGTAGAAGCCTCGATTGTCCGTTTGTCTGCATCACCTTCAGATAAATATTTTTGTGCAATGGATTGACGCTCTGAAATCATACGTGTATATACAGATTGCTCATTTTCCGGTGGTAAGTCTGTTCGTTTCATTCGAACATCGACTACTTCAATTCCATATTTGTCAGCTTTCAATAATTCATTTACTCGAATAGTAACACGATCGTTTAAACTGCCCCTCGAGGTATTTTCGTCATTAATAATTTCATCATATTCCAGTTGACCAAGCTCAGTACGAACGACTGAATAAATAAACTCTTCCATTCGAGATTCGGCACTTATTTGAGTCCCTGCATTGGTGATCATGTCTTTAGGATTGGTAATACGCCATACAGCATAATTGTCGATGATAATACGCTTTTTATCCTTAGTGTTGATCTCCGCTTCTGAAACATTGTACGTCATTTGATATCGAGGCAACGTTGTAACACTTTGGACAAGCGGGATTTTCATATAAATACCGGGATCAAATCGTATTTCAACGACTTCTCCAAATTGACGGACGACTCTAAATTCATTTTCTTTTACCACATAAACATTTGCTAGAAAAATGACTAACGCAACAAAAATTATCGTGAAGGTCATAATTGTTTTAAGGTGTTTTTTAAGATTTAAGGGTTCTCTAGTTTTAGGAACTTTATTGGTCTTTTTAAACTGGGCATTAAATCTTTGTTCGAGGCTTTGGAATGGACTTTGATTGTTCTTATCCATTAGTTTCCGTCCCCTTTCTCACTTGTGACTGGTGGAGCTTGTGTAGGTTGTTGAAGAGGTAAATATTTCACTGTTTCACCTGAATCATTCATGATGTAAATTTGGGCATTAGGCAAAACTGTTTCTAAAGTTTCAATCACAAGTCGTTGTCTTGTGATTTCTTGGTTGTTTCGGTACTCCGCATAAAGTTTATCAAAAACGGCAACTTCACCACGTGCTTGTTCGATACGGGCCGTGCGTTGACCTTCAGCACGTGAATTAATAGCTGAGATTTCACCTATTGCTTCACTTTCACGTTGGTTTTGATATTTCTTAGCTTCATTTGTTTTCGTGTTTTTTGTTTCACGTGCATCCGTAACTGCTGTAAAAGCAGAGCGTACTTCAGCATTCGGTAATTCAACATCTTGCAGTTTGACTCCTAAGATAGAAATTCCTATATCATATTTCTCAATAAGTGTAGCGAGTAAGTCTCTTGTTTGCGCTTCTATATCTGCTTTCCCAGACGTCAGGGCTTCATCAATTATGGAACTGCCAATAATGGAACGAATAGAAGCTGAAGTGGCATCATGTAGTATTTCTTGAGGAGCTTGTGCATTAAATAAATACTTTTTAGGATCAGTGATTTTCCATTGAACAACTAAATCAGTTAATACAATATTTTCATCACCCGTTATCATTTTTGTTTCGTTATCATATGACACAATTTCCCCGTCCGGCGATTGTTTATATCCAAATTTTAGACTAAATGTTTCTTTCGATAAGATTTCTACTTTTTGCATTGGCCAAGGCAGTTTAAAATGTAAACCTGATTCCAAAATGGGATCTTCTGCTTTACCAAATGTAACAACCACCGCTTGTTCAGATTCATCAACTGTATACCACGATGTAAAAATCGCAATAAGTGCAATGACTCCAAATATAGCAAAAGATGTAATAGTTAATATTCGTTTAACACTCATCTATATATCCCCTTTTTTGTTCTATAACTGTTGATACGTATATTAAAGCGAATTAGTTAGTTTCAACAACTTTGATTTCACAGAATTCTTAACAAACACTGAACATGAAAAAAGAGTCCTCAATGAGAACTCTTTTTTCTACTAAATGCGGTTTTAGGGGGTTTCATAAGTAGCTTAACAAAGCACTATGAACTTATTATGAAGTACTTGTAAAGAACATGTTAAGATGGTTGTTTTTTAGGAATAAGTATTTTAAATTGAGTCCCGAAACCAGGCTCACTTTCAACAAAAATCCGCCCATGATGCGCATCAATTAAATGTTTGACTATCGCAAGACCCAGACCAGTTCCGCCTGAATTGCGACTTCTCGCACGGTCAATACGGTAAAACCGTTCAAATATTCGTGGAATCTCTTTTTTATCCATACCGATTCCTTCATCACGAATAATGATGATGCCATGAGTATCGCTTTCATGAAGGGACAAATGGACAGACGTGTTTTCTGTAGAATAGGTGATCGCATTTGTTAACAAATTCATGACCACTTGAATGAGACGATTCATGTCTCCGTCAACGATTACATTTCGTTCCATATTCTCGACAAATGTCATATTTTTCTCGTCTAAACTTGGGCTTGTCATTTCTGCTGCACGTACCATGACTTCGCGTAAATTAGTTTCAGAGAACTCTACAGAAAAACCATGTTGCTCGATTTTTGAGAGTTCAAGTAAATCTTCTATTAACATCTGTAATCGATTGCTTTCTTTATTGATTATTTCCAAAAAGCTTAGCAATGTTTTCTCATCATTCATAGCCCCATCAATTAGCGTTTCAGAGAAACCTTTGATCGAAGTAACCGGAGTGCGTAGTTCATGGGATACGTTAGCTACAAAATCTTTTCGAATTTGTTCGAGTCGTATTAAATCCGAAATATCATGCATGACAATCACAATACCTAGCCAGCGACCGTGTTCCCCAATGACTGGTGCTCCGTATACTTCCATATGATGAAGTTCTTGTTGAATGACTAGAGTCAATTGTTTACGAGAAGAAGATTCCATTAAAAACACATAATCAATAAACTTCTTCAGCTCTTCAGGTAACCCCACGCTTTTAAATAATTGGTTTTGCACCTCTTGCAAACTGAAATCAAATTGATCTACAAAAGGTTTATTAACAATGCTAATTTGCCCATCACGGTCAATCATCATTAGTGCACTACCCATGTTTTCAATGAGTGTTTTTAATCGTTCCTTTTCCATTTCACGGACTTTAAACAAATCTTGTAAATTCCGAGCAAGTATATTGATTGAAGTACTAAGTTGTGCGGTACTCAGTGAATCATCTTCATACGCTCGAGCTCTGTAATTACCTTTAGCAAGTTCTATTGCGACCTCTGTAACATTATCAATAGGTTGTGCATAGCGCTTAGTCAGTCGATACGTAAAAACGATGGTAATGACAAATGCAATTAGTAAAACAATCAATAATACTTTCCACAGCTGTAGGCGAACATCATTAAAATCGCTACCCAAATGGTCATTTGAAAGAATGTTCGTAATTTCATCTTTTTGGTCATCGGTTAAGCTGATATTAGATTGCTGGAAAACCAATGAAATTTCATCTGCTTTTTTAACAGCATTTGATCGGACCGATTCTTCCACATATACAGGAAAAAGCTGACTTAATATAATACCTAAGCCAGCTAATATGGAACCCACTACTATTGTAAAGGTCATGACTATTTTTCCTTGAAGCGATTTCATACCACTTTTGGCTCCTCAAATTTGTACCCTATACCTCGAATTGTTTTAATAAAAATCGGTTTTCGACTATTTTCTTCGATTTTTTCCCTGAGATGACTAATGTGAACATCGACAATTCGTGTATCTCCGGCGAAATCATAGTTCCAAACAGCACTTAGTAGCTGATCACGAGTGAGCACACGGTTTTTATTTTCCATCAAGTACACAAGCAATTCAAATTCTTTCGGAGTAAATTCTAATGATTGATCTCGTAAGAAAACTTCAAAACGATCTGGATATACTCGTAGTGAACCATATTCAAAAGACGAATCTGCATTTAGAGGTACTTCTTCAATTGTGGCTGTAGATCTTCTTAAAACTGCTTTAACACGAGCTGTTACTTCTCTAGGACTAAATGGCTTAGTCATATAATCGTCCGCACCTAATTCGAGTCCTAATACTTTATCAAATTCATCGTCTTTAGCAGTCAACATAATAATAGGTGTATTGATTTTCTGCAGACGCAATGCTTTACAAACTTCCATGCCGTCCATTTTAGGAAGCATCAGGTCAAGGACAATGAGATTAGGTTTACTTTCAAGTACCGCGTTATAGCCTTCCATCCCATCGCTCGCCGTTAGTACAGTGTATCCCGCTTGCTCCAAGTTATATTGAAGCAATGTTACGATTGAACTTTCATCATCTACTACTAGAATTTTCTTTGTCATGTATTTGCCTCCACAATCGATTTAAAACCCCCATCTTAAACCGAATGAGCTATTTAGAAATTATCCATTGATTGAGATGTTAAGTGATTTTCTAAGCGCGGTGGAGTTGAAGTGATTTTCCCTTCGATTACGGTATCTCCAGCTTCGTTGGTTGCATGTACTTCAATTTCTACCAAGTTTTTCTCGACATCAACAGAAATAACTTGTAACAGGAAATCTATCGTTGCGTAGTGGTACACAGGTTTTGGGAAGGTTAAATGTTGTTCAACAATATGCGAACCCGGTCCTGGTAAATATTTCGAGACGGCTGAGGTCACGATTCCTGTAAGCATGATAGCAGGAACAATTGGTTTTTCATATACAGTTTGAGAGGCAAAATCATGTTGAATATACAATGGGTTGCCATCGTTGGTTAATCCTAAATATAAAAGTAAATCCTTGTCTTCAATTTTCTCTGTTAGTTTCAGCTTTTCTCCCACTGACATATCTTCGACTTTTCGGCCTAGTTTACGTTTCTTTCCGAGTAGCATCAGATGTCCCCCCCTTTTGTTCATGTTCTACCTTCATAGTATCAATAAGTACAAAAAAAATCGAGCAGGGATTTCCTACTCGATCTCAATTATGTCTGCTTCAAGCACTAAGTGGCACTTTCCGCTTTACGTTTTGTCTAGCTACAAGCGCCAACTCGCACCTCCGCTTCAGAAACTCATTCGAAAACAAGTTTTCGATTCGTTTCTTCCACCGTCGGAGTCGAGCTAAAGTGGCACTTTCCTCTTAGGCCCACAGAACGTGGGTCATGAAGGCGTTGCGACAGGACGTCGCATCTTTAGCCTTAGAACATTATGCTAGAATGTCCATTACGTTACGTACTGATGCTGCTGATTTGTCTAGCTCAGCTTTTTCAGACTCAGTTAAATCAAGTTCAAAGATTTTTTCTATCCCACCAGCACCTAAAATTGTAGGTACGCCAAGATAAATTCCGTCTAATCCATATTCACCTTCAAGATAAGCGATTGATGGTAATACACGACGTTGATCTTTTAGAATGGCTTCAGCCATTTCAACTAAAGAAGCTGCTGGTGCATAGTAAGCTGATCCGTTACCAAGAAGGTTTACGATTTCTGCTCCACCTTTACGTGTACGATCAACAATTTCAGCTAAGCGTTCTTTTGAAATCAATGTATCCAAAGGAATACCACCTGCGTATGAATAACGTACTAAAGGAACCATGTCGTCACCGTGGCCACCAAGAACAAAACCAGTGATGTCTTTAACAGACAAGTTTAGTTCTTGTGCGACAAATGTGCGGAAACGTGCTGAATCAAGAACTCCAGATTGGCCAATTACGCGCTCTTTCGGGAAACCAGATTCTTTGTATACTGTGTAAGACATTGCGTCTACTGGATTTGTTAATACAATAATGATTGTATTTGGAGAATGTTTAATGATTTCACCTGTAACGATTTTCATAACTTTTTGGTTTGTTTGAACCAAATCGTCACGGCTCATACCAGGTTTACGTGCAATACCAGCTGTGATGATAACGATATCCGAGTCTTTCGTATCTTCATAGTTAGAAGTACCAGTAATGTTTGCATCAAATCCTTGTACAGGACCTGCTTCTAACATATCTAGCGCTTTCCCTTTAGTTGGATTTTCCATTTGTGGGATATCAACTAAAACAACGTCCCCTAATTCTTTTTGAGCAAGAAGGAATGCTGTTGTTGCACCTGTAAAGCCAGAACCGATTACTGAAATTTTTTTACGCTTCAATGTCATCAGAAAACTCTCCCTTTGTTCATAAGTAAAGAGGGCATAAGCCCTCTTTCTAAACATAGTGTTTTACTTAATGTCGATTAAAGATTTTTGATAAGTTCGTCAGCGAACTCAGAACATTTCACTTCAGTAGCGCCATCCATTAAACGAGCAAAATCATAAGTTACAACTTTAGAAGAAATTGTTTTCTCCATAGAGTCCATTACTAATTTAGCTGCTTCGTTCCAGCCAAGGTGTTCAAGCATTAATACACCTGAAAGGATAACAGATGATGGGTTCACTTTATCTAAACCAGCGTATTTAGGAGCAGTACCATGAGTAGCTTCAAAAATAGCATGTCCAGTTAAATAGTTAATATTTGCTCCTGGTGCAATACCAATACCGCCAACTTGTGCAGCAAGTGCATCAGAAATATAGTCACCGTTCAAGTTCATTGTTGCAACAACATCAAATTCGCTTGGACGAGTTAAAATTTGTTGTAAGAAGATATCAGCAATCGAATCTTTCACTAAAATTTTGCCAGCTGCTAAAGCATCCGCTTGCGCTTTATCTGCAGCTTCTGCACCTTGGTCAGCTTTAATTTGATCATATTGGTTCCATGTGAATGTTTGTTCAGCGAATTCTTGTTCCGCAACTTCATAACCCCAAGTTTTGAAAGCTCCTTCAGTGAACTTCATGATGTTCCCTTTATGAACAAGTGTTAATGACTCGCGACCTTCTTTAATGATGTAAGTAAGTGCAGCACGTACTAAGCGTTTAGTACCTTCTTCTGAGATGGGTTTAATCCCGATACCAGAAGTCTCAGGGAAACGAATGTTTTTAGTACCCATTTCGTTTTGTAAGAATGCGATGATTTTTTTAACTTCGTCACTTCCTGCAGCGAACTCGATTCCAGCATAAATATCTTCAGTGTTTTCACGGAAAATAACCATGTCAGTATCTTCAGGGCGTTTTACTGGTGAAGGAACACCGTCAAAGTAACGTACAGGACGTAAACAAGTGTATAAATCTAATTCTTGACGTAACGCAACGTTTAATGAACGAATACCGCCACCAACTGGTGTAGTAAGAGGGCCTTTAATTGCTATTAAATATTCACGAATTACATCTAAAGTTTCTGTTGGTAACCATTCGCCAGTTTGATCGAATGCTTTTTGACCTGCTAAAACTTCTTTCCAAACGATAGATTTCTCACCGTTGTAAGCTTTGTTAACTGAAGCTTCTAATACACGTGCAGACGCAGCCCAGATATCAGGACCGATACCGTCTCCTTCGATGAAAGGAATGATTGGATTATTTGGTACGTTTAGTGCACCATTTTCAACTGTAATTTTGCCGCCGTTTGTCATGAATAATTTCCTCCTATAGGCATAATCATAGGGCATGTACTTTTAACAATTACGTTCAATCAGAATACTATTTCTAGTTTCTTGAATAAACACTGCTGAAAGTCCAGCCCTACTTATGTTTATTTAAAATTTTAACGCTCGTTTACTGGTACATATTTTTGCATACCAGGTCCGATATATTCTGCACGTGGACGGATTAGACGGTTATTAGAATATTGTTCTAAAATGTGAGCTAACCAGCCTGATACACGTGAAACAGCAAAGATTGGTGTAAATAAATCATGATCGATATTTAGAGAATGGTAGACAGATGCTGAGTAAAAATCAACATTTGGTGGAAGATTTTTCTGTCCTGTTACGATTTCTTCAATTTTAATTGACATTTCGTACCATTTCTCTTCTCCGCGAAGTTTTGTTAATTTTTGAGACATTTCACGAAGGTGTTTTGCACGTGGATCCCCTTTACGGTATACACGGTGACCGAAGCCCATAATTTTTTCTTTGTTTGCTAGTTTTTCGTTGATGTAAGAATCAACATTATCAACTGAACCAATTTCCGTTAACATTTTCATAACTTGCTCGTTTGCTCCGCCGTGAAGGGGACCTTTAAGAGCACCTAGTGCCGCAACTACACCAGAATAAACATCTGATAATGTTGCTACACATACGCGCGCTGTAAATGTTGACGCATTTAATTCATGGTCAGCGTGTAAAACTAATGCTTTGTTGAACGCCTCTTCTTCAATAGCCGCTGGAATTTCACCACTTAACATATATAAGAAGTTCGCTGCATAGCTTAAATCTTTTTTCGGTGCGATAGGTTCTTGTCCTTTACGAACACGAGCAAATGCTGTTACTAAAGTCGACATTTTTGCTTGAAGTTGAATGGCTTTCAAGTAGTTAGCTTCTACAGACATATCTTCTGCATTTTCATCATACAATCCTAGCATAGAAACAGATGTACGAAGAGCTGTCATTGGGTGAACTTTTTCAATTGGATACGTTTTGAAGTGGTTTAATACTTCTTGTGGTACAGCCATGTTATCTGCCAATTGTTGTTTAAGTTCAGCTAATTCTGCTGCCTTTGGAAGGCGTTGATGMCAAAGCAAGTAGATTACTTCTTCAAAACTTGCATGATCTGCTAAGTCATCAATATCATAGCCAACATATGTAAGTGTGTCATCAATGATCGAACTGATTGCTGATTGAGTAGCTACTACTCCTTCTAGACCTTTAGTTGATGTCATGTATATCGCTCCTTCTTCTGTTTGAAATTCATCATGCCACACAAAAAAAACGCAGAATGATGGCTCATCTGCTCATATGAACCTTTTATTTATATCGCTTACAATGACATTATAATCAATTTTGACTTAATTGTGAATGAAAACGCT
>NZ_JBFUKT010000014.1:0-35021 GCF_056400705.1 Paenisporosarcina sp. P5_A11 | reverse complement strand
GTCACTTGTTATGCATACAATAGTAATAATAATAAGAGGAGGTTATTATCATAAATAGAAAATTTGATTGGCTGCCTGTCATCTTGTTTTCATTAATTGCACAATACATCACCCAACAATTGTTGATCTTCGTTGAACTTTCTGTAAATCACTCTATATCAACAGCTTTACTCATTAAAATCAATTTCTTTATTATTGCACTTGTTGGTGGGATAGTAGCTAGCCATTTTTTCATCAAAAATTCAAAGCATATTGGAGGAATATCCGCAACTCTCTTCGTTATCCTAAGTCAATTGTATATTGGCAACAGTACCTTTAACGGTTTCAGCGCTACTAGTATTAATAATTGTTTATGTCGTTGGCTATGTAGGAGCCATTTTGCACTCTAATAAACTAGCCCACAAACGGTTTAAACAAGTTCATTTGAGCACACTGAAAAAAACTAACAAGCTCCATGTTCTTTGCCTAAACCAAAAATGAAAACACCTCTCATTATTTAAAAAATGGAGGTGTTTTTCATATGTTCGGATTATATTTGATTAACGTTTAAGATTTATTGTTAAGTTTTTTTAACTGGTGATTATGTAGTTTGGAAAAAACCAGTAATGCTAGGATCGCTCCTATTAAAGCAAATGACATATCCCATTGCGCATCCCACTCATCACCTTGCATACCCAAAAAGTCTTCCGTTGCTTTTTTAGCATGAGGCAATTTCGTACTCAACCATTCGATGATTTCATACAACGCTGCAATAGCCAGAACGATACTAGTGGAAATCGCAAACAACCAAGTGCCTTTAGTTAGTGGTGTATTTCTAATCAAGATCTCTCTCACCACAATCGCAGATAAGCCTTTCAGAAAATGCCCAAAGCGATCATAATGATTTCGTGTAAATTAAATTCGTCCTTTATCCAATTAAACAACGGAACCTCAGCATAAGTGTAGTGGCCACCAATAAGCGTAAGAATGGATAATATGGCAATAATCCAATAAGAGAGAGAAGTGAGTCGGAATTTTTTATAAGTAAATATGATAATAATTAAAGCCACCACTGACGGGCTAGCCTCTGCCACCCATGTCCACAATACTGCAGGCTTAATGAAAGACCAAATAAAAACCACGATAACGACGACAAGTAAAGAAAAATGAAGCTTTGCCTCTTTATCCAAAACCACGACACTCACTCCTTCCGACAACAGTATGCGAAAAAAAAGAACGTCGTATACCTATCGGTGCCAGGAATCTCAGTCTAGCATCACAAAATGTTATGCAAATCGATTCTCCATCTCATGAATCATCATTCTACTCGAAAACTTTAAAGGAAGTTTTATCATAGGAAAATCATTTAATGTTCGATTTAATTGTTGAACGTCCATAATCCCATCATCTTCCTTAACGCATTCAATATAATAGATGGCGTCATTCATTTGACCAATAATAGAGCGTTCACTTGTTTTCATGTATTCGATTCTATCCATGTGTTGTACATATTGCTCAATAAAAATTGGATTGACCTTGTCAGCCTCTAAATTCTCTTGGATTCCTGAATAAATCATCTCATCTAAATTCTTTATATCTTTTGCCACCACCGGACCTAGTACAAACAGATAACGCGTCTGACTATTCATCACCATGATGTACTTCTTACGGTTAATTAAAAATAGATGCGCATGCCAAGAGTAAAACAAATCCTGCGTTTCTCTTGGCTTGCTCGTAAGATTTTTCTTCAAATAATCTCCCAGTTTCTTCGTGCATTGAATTATCAACATCTGACCATCCCTTTAAAATTTCTCAAATCAAACAATCGACTTCTTATTAATCCATTATAGCGACCAATAATTTATTTTGAGTCCTGTTCCTTTCTTTTCCGAACTTCTATCTGAGCCGTTATATAGGCAACTCCTACTAATCCAATAACACCAAAAACAATCGCTATAATGTCTTGTTGAGAATACGTAAAGCTAGTAAAACCCGCAATCAAACTTATGCCTATAACAATAAGTAATATCCAATGAGAATACCTAGATAAAAACCTCTTCAATAATTTCACGTCCATTAACTATTTAATTTCATCATTCAAAAATTATTTCCAAATGCCTAAAATGAACCCCATGACAGTAAAGGTAATTACGTGATATCCTGCATTAATCAAATATAATTTTAGTGACTTTCGTTCAAATAAATAGGTAATTCCCATTGCAGTGGCAACCCAAAATAGTCCTGCTAAGAGTCCTGCCATTGCACCAAATCTCGACCGAGAAACAGTACCAGTACAAAGGAAATGACCAATGACAATATTAATGAACCACCAAAAATCATCCCCATATTGCCTTTCTTTAATTGCCCTTCATCAAACCCATTTTCCACCATCCAAGGCTTTGCAAATAAAACTGAATACCACAATCCACTAATGATAAATGCTGATAACGCTGCAACGATAACGGCTAAATAATTAATAGATTCTAATGATTACTGAAAATCCATTTGATTCACTCCTTTATTTGTTTATTCTACTCTATTGCCATTTCTCCTCGTTGCAGTAATGAATTATGTACTTCGAAAATCTTATAGCCATTTTAATTCGCTCCTTATCGGAAGTGAAAATCATCTCCTTTTCACCTTTACGAATGTTCATGGCTTCCTTGATTATTGGATGCCACTCGACTGGAAGATGTAGCAATGCATATTCGCCAGCATCAAGTTTTGAAATGATGTCGCGTTCTTTTAAGGTATAAAATTGTCGTAATAATCCAAGTACGGACCATTCAATTTCTTCATCGATATCTTCAGCTGGAAAATTAGATAACTCTGCACTCGAGTTCTCCATTCGTTTAACTCGTTCTGCCCAATAAGAATTCATATTTCCATTTACATAAGAGAGTAAATGAGTTGATTGGATGTCAAAATTGAGTGCATGTCGTTCTGTCCCTAAAATTCTTATTCCCCTCGTTTTCAATATCCACCAAATAATCGGATCAAAGTCCGAACGATAACTTATCTTGCCACTGTTATAATTGAGGTAGTTGTCATTGCCCAAAGTCAGCCTACCTGCATCCTCCCTCATAATGTACACTCCATCCATTTCAGGATTTTTATTTTGGGTAGCTATCCTGCTATGGATTTCAGAAAGAACCATGGCATCTGCTTCTTGCAAACGACGATTTGTAATAGTAATGAAATCAATATCACTCGATTTTCCCACATAGGCACCTAGTGCAATGGAACCTTGAATATACAATCCTTCAAGCGTATTTGGTAAACGTTCATTCACCAAAGCAATGTACTCGTCTAGAACGTTCTGTACAAGTACTGGTATTTCCGACATGACATTCTCTCCTCACTTATATATAGGCTTCAACCCCTTCAACCATATTGAAGGAACAACCTCATCCAGCGTTTCATACCAACTATTCACTTTAATAAAGCAATCATAGTGAGTCACTACTACTGGAGATGTAGCTGAAGATTGCTCGTGAAATAACACGTTACCCCATCTCGAAGAACGCATTTTCTTGTCCTTAATAAAAGCTGTCGTTAAGAACCTAGCAAATCCTTCTAATCCATCGAAATACTCCAGATTATGGTGTAACTTTTTTCGAGTACATATCTCAACAACAAAAATAAATCCAACAACTAGGCCAGCTGCTGGATAAAGTTTATTAATAAGAGATATAGGGAGAAGACAACTCTCAGCGTAAAGTCGTTCCCACTTTAGCAGGCTTGACTTTGCCCTTATGCTTGTTGTAATTGTTCGATATCCAGCTTCTTCATTCCGAGCATTGCCTTTGTCACGCGTTGGGCTTTTTCTGGATTAGGGTCCTGCATCAACTTGCCTAAAATCGTTGGGACCACTTGCCACGACACACCAAATTTGTCCGTAAGCCATCCACATTGACCTGGTTCTCCCCCCTCGGAAAGGTGATCCCAGTAGTGATCGACATCCGCTTGCGTTTCGCAACTGATACTAAACGATACTGCAGGTGTGAATGAATAATGCGGCCCACCGTTAATCGCAAAAAAATCTTGGCCATTTAGTGCAAATGCTATCGTCATCACTTTACCTTTCTCTCTAGGACCAACCGCTCCGAACCGAGATACATTCTTTACATTTACCTCTTTGAAAACTGAGGCATAAAAATCCACCGCTTCTTCGGCTTGATCATCAAACCACAAGTTCGGAACAATTTTTTCCATAGCCGTTTCCTCCTCCATTGAATATACATACTTCCATGTTCGACCAATCCAATGTATTTTCCTGCAACAATTCTAGTTCAGGTAACAAACAGATTCTTTTCCTTCCTGTCGATAACAATAGAAATCATCAATACAGTGTTCGTGATTCTTTGATAAGAAAGAATTGCATTTATGTGCTATTAAAAAATGCCCTTCTGCTGTAGCGAAGGGCCAATGACTGACGATTTTTTTCCTATGCGCGGTTTTAGCCGTGCTATGCGCGCATTCGTGTCGACTATGCGCTGTTCTTTGTCGTCTATGAGCGGTTCTCTGTCGACTATGCGCGGTTTGGTCGCTTCTATTCGCGAAACTATAAAAAACTACCATGATGCTGGGTTCGCTGTAGTCAAAGTTTATACTTTCTTTCAAAAAAGCAGCTGAAGATGCAATCTCAGCCGCTTGTTACCTTCCTATTCTACTGATGATAAAAATTGTCTTGTTCTTTCTTCTTTGGGATTTCCGAAAATTTCTTCTGATGTCCCTTGCTCAACTATTACTCCGTTATCCATAAAAACGACCCTGTCTGCTACATCTTTTGCAAAGCTCATTTCGTGTGTAACAATTATCATCGTCATGCCTTCTTGAGCCAAATCTTTAATAACCTGCAGAACTTCTCTTACAAGTTCAGGATCTAAGGCAGAAGTTGGTTCATCATAGAGCATGACCATCGGATTCAACGCTAGTGATCTAGCTATTGCTACTCTTTGCTGCTGACCACCGGACAATTGGGCTGGATAGTAGTCACACCGATCGCCAAGTCCGACTTTAATAAGAAGAGCTTCACCTAACTTTCTTGCATCTTCTTTCTTAGCGCCATGTATAACAATCGGACCTTCCATAACATTTTCAATTGCCGTTTTATGGGGAAATAAATTGAAAGATTGAAAGACAAAACCTGTTCGTTTTCTCAACTCCCTTATCGCTTTTTTTCTTTTACTATCTATTTTCCCACCTGTAATTACTTGAAATTCACCAATTTGAATTGTGCCTTCCGATGGTTCTTCTAAAAAGTTTAAACAACGTAGCAAAGTGGATTTCCCAGAGCCGCTAGGACCCATAATAACGACCACTTCGCTTTTACTAACGCTTAAGTCGATTCCCTGCAAAACTTCATTCGTTCCAAAGCTCTTTTTTAATTGATGTATTTGAATAATACTCATGGCAATCTCCTAACATTAGTATTTTCAAATCGTGGGATTATCGTACTAAGTATCTGGATGTTTTAATTTCTAATTTATCTAGTAAGTTGGTGAAGAATGATATTAATACCCAATAAATTGCAGCAGCAACTAAATAAATGGTGAGAGGTTCAAAGGTTTTTGCGATAATCAAGCTCGACATTTGCAATAACTCCGTTACAGTAATTACTGAAACGAGCGATGTATCTTTTATCAACACGATAAACGAATTCGACAATGTGGGAATCGCTATTCGCAAACTTTGTGGAAGAATAATTCTTCTTAACGCTTGCGAATAGGTCATCCCCATTGCCATAGAAGCTTCCATCTGCCCATTATCTACAGCCAGTATAGATGCCCGGAACGATTCAGATAGGTATGCACCTGCATTTAAACTTAAGGCCAAGACTCCTGAAGATATTGGATCCAAAGCAATACCTATTTGAGGCAAACCGTAATAAATAACAAAAATTTGGACAAGAAGTGGAGTTCCTCGAATAATGGAAACATATATATTCGCAATTCCATTTAGCACCCTCACTTTTACTATTCTGACGATTGCGGTGAAAAACCCGATTATCAGTGCAATCACGATTGATATTCCTGCCAAAAAAATGGTCATTAATGTGGCTTCAAGTAAGGATGGCAAGGAATCGATAATGATTGTGGGGTCCATAAATCCTCCTCCTATCAGACTAGCAATCAGTTAGATTCATCATTTATACAAATACTGCCTCGTTGAATTCAATGGTGATTCCTAAGCGTTTCATTTCTTCTATAAACGGCTCGAACCTCTCCCTAACAATAATGCTCTCGATAGGAATAACTCCGGTTTCTGTTATATTTTTCATAGCAATCCATTTAGCCATTAACGCAGCTGGAATAGCTGTTGTTTTAGCCATAGAAGTGATATTCCGTCCATGATCATAGAAGTCCACCATTTCCCACGTATACTTTGTAGATTTGCCGTCTTTCATGCCACTTACTTCTACGCGTAATACCGTGATATCTTCATTTGAGTTTCCAACCATCTTTGGTGCAAGAATTTTTTCTGTAAATGCTCTTGGAGTAATCCTTACTCCATCCACTGAAATGGCATCATTATCGAAGAATCCCAATTCACTTAAAACATTCATTTGCTGCCAATGTCCTGGATAGCGAACTGTTCGTTCATATAAATACTTCACTTTATCCTTGAGAA
This sequence comes from Paenisporosarcina sp. P5_A11, assembly GCF_056400705.1. NCBI lineage: Bacteria > Bacillati > Bacillota > Bacilli > Caryophanales > Caryophanaceae > Paenisporosarcina > Paenisporosarcina sp. P5_A11. Next base: position 28,409 of record NZ_JBFUKT010000014.1, on the reverse strand, counting down.
TGTAAGCGGTGCTATGGGCATCTGTAATAACACTTTCACATACACCCACTGGCTCTGGAAACGTTATTTTTTCTAATCCTGTAAGAGGAAGTAACTGTACCAGTCCCCCGTTTTCAACTGCCAGCGCAGGTTTTGTATAAAGGCCTAACACACTTTCGAGGCGGAAAACGACTTGATACCATAAAGGTGGAATGGGATGTCTCGGAATGCCACCACAAATCATTACTGCTTCCTCAGCTTCATCAAGCATCTCAATACCTTGCGCAGCTAAAAAGTTTGTGATTCCAGGGGCAACCCCACACCCTGGTACAATAATTACTCCTGCCTCTTGTGCTTCTTTATGCAACGCTCTTTTTTCATGAAACCTAGAACCAACTAAATCTACTAAATGACATTTTGATGCAATAGCTGCTTTGATGGCGAGAAGACTCAAAGAATGCGGAAGGCATGCCACTGCAACGTCAGCACCTTTTAAAACGTTTGCAATATCTTCTTCTGTTTCAAGTGATGCCACTTTGCCTACTACTTTTGGGTTTTTTGCAATTGCTAAACACTTATCAATGCTTTCTTGTCTCCCATCCACAGCAGTGACTGAATCAATCCCATTAAATTTTGCAATTTCACACACCACGGTTGTCCCAATCATCCCGGTTCCTAAAATAACTATATGCAAATGTATTTGCCTCCCTATCAATGAACTATTGTTTAAAAATAAAGCATAGAGAAATCGAGTTTCCCATTGATTTCTCTATGCTCATAAGAGGTTAAGCTATTACTAGTTTTTTATCGGTTCCGTTCCGAACCATTTTTTATAAATTTCATTATATGTCCCATCATCTTTCATTTCCGTTAAAGCTGTATTAACCTTTTTAATAAAATCTTCATTGCCTTTATTAACCGCCATTCCGATTTCGTCTTTATTGACAATATCGCTAGCAATTTTTATTGGAAGCTTATTTTCTTTGATGTTGTAGCTAATTAATAACTGGTCGTTAATGATGACATCTAATCGTTCATTCGTAAGATCTTGAATATAATCACTGACTGCTTTGTATAATTTCACGTCTGCACCTTCAACGCTATTTGCAACTTCTTCAAAAGTTGTTCCGCCACCTACGCCGACTTTCTTTCCTTTAATATCTTCAAGTTTAGTAATGTCGTTCGTATCCTCTCGAGTGACTAAAACAGAACCAGTAATAACGTAGGGATCCGTGAAATCGACACTTTTTTTCCGTTCTTCTGTAACGGTCATTTGTCCGATAATGATATCGAATTTATCAGCTTTTAGTCCGCCAATTAAACCATCCCATTTTGTCGCAATAAAGTTGGCTTTAACACCTAATCTTTCAGCAATTTCATTCGAAATATCTACATCAAAACCTTGAAATTCATCATTGTCATCTAAGAAGTTAAATGGTGGATACGTGCCTTCAAAAGCAACATTCAATTCTTGGGATTTTTCGATACGAGCCAACACACTCTGGTCATCATTACTTTTCCCTTCACTACTTTCTTCTTTTACTCCAAAAAAATTACAACCTTCAAGCAGGCTAATTAGAAAAAAAGTGATGATCAGCAATATGACTTTCTTTTTCATTTCCATTCCCCTTTCTATTTTTAAAACTATTTCATTTCTTCTACATCCCTATTTCGCGTGCGTTTCGAGGAATAGAATCAATCAAGATTTCCTCCTATATGATGTTTGTCCATCTGAAATCAGTGGAATGATCCGGGGACTGAAAAATCACTTTCGACTATGTCGTCAACAGCAACTCTTAATTCTCTAAACTATGCGTATCTCGCATAGTTTATTCATTGAATCTCACAACTCTGGTAGTAATGTTATATTTAAAACAAAAAAGTATTCACCGCTCTCAATAAAGAGAATCTAGGTGAATACTTTACTTACTATGATTATCCTTAAATTGATTTCCCCTAATTTTCCTTTGCATTTATTAGTATATCTTTATATATAACCATGAATCATCCCAAGTTTACATATATAATAGAAGAATCTATTTCACTTTATACAATTTACTTCGTAAGGTTTTTTTACGAGGTTCTAAAGGAAATTGAAAATAATTCTTATAAGACAGAATTTGCAATAATGAATGGAGGAAATGAAATTATGGTTGATTTACCACATTGCCCAAAATGTAATTCAGCATACACGTACGAGGATGGAAATCTTTTAATTTGCCCAGAATGTGCCCATGAGTGGACGTTAGTAGGGGAAACTGAATCGAATGAAGAAACAAAAGTTGTTAAAGATGCAAATGGCAACGTCTTAAACGATGGTGATTCTGTAACGATCATAAAAGATCTTAAAGTAAAAGGAAGTTCTTCAACTTTAAAAATAGGAACAAAAGTAAAAAGTATCCGCCTAGTTGATGGGGATCATGATATTGATTGTAAAATCGATGGTTTTGGCGCTATGAAATTAAAATCCGAATTTGTTAAAAAAGGATGAATTGATTATAAATTGCCATCAAAGAGAAATAGCTAGGGGTACCAAATTGCTTTAGCTGGCAACCTTATTGCACCATATCCTCAATAATGAAAACGAGCGATGACTAGGTCATCGCTCKTTTTTGTACTCTTCTTGATTTTCATATGATATAAAAACGACTCGCGTTTCAGTCACTCGATGAAGAGAGTCATGTTCTTTTTCAAATCTACTGGCTAGAATCCAGGTCTAGGAATATGTCTTCGAGTGAGGGTTCTTCGACTTCTATGCGATAAACGTCAATTTCCGCACTTATTAAAGCTTTATTAATAACAGGAATATCTGATTCCTCTTCAATCACTATTGTAATATTTTCTTCACCCAAATGAACATCTCTTCCAACTTTATTGAAGATTTGTAATAACTCTGGCTTCTGCTTTTCTGGGTAAGGTGAATGTTTAATTTTAACCGTTAATTGAGACTGATACTCGCGCCTTAATTGATCCATACTCCCCTGAGCCCGGATAACACCTTTATCCATAATTGCGATTTCATCACACAGTTTCTCCACTTCATCTAAGTTGTGGGATGTCAGGAAAATCGTCTTCCCATCAGCAGCAACATTTTTAATTAAGGAATGGATATTTAAAACGGCGTTGGCATCTACACCTGAAGTAGGTTCATCAAGAAAAATTAAATCAGGATCATTGATGAGAGTTTGGGCAATACCCAATTTTTTCTTCATACCAAATGAATATTTTTTGGTTTTAATTTTCATGGCATCTCCAAGTTCTACTAGTTCTAATAGCTTTATTAAATCAGAAGTAGACTTAGACATCCCTAATATACCTGCAAAATATTTCAAGTGTTCAATACCAGTTAATTCGTCATAGAATTTAGAGTAATCCGGAAGTACACCTATTCTTCTCTTGACTTTTTCATGCGTAATTTCACTTGAACCAAGTATCTTAAATTCACCCGATGTCGGCTTAATGATACCCGTCACCATATTGATTAAGGTAGATTTACCTGCCCCGTTTTTACCTAAGAAGCCAAAGATATGACCTTGTGTGACATTCAAATCAACCTTATTAACAACTGTATGATGTCCATATTTTTTTGTTAATTGATTCGTTTCAAAAGCATACATTAAAAGTCCCTCTTTCTAAGAATCATTACACTCGCAAGAAGAAAACCAAGGGATAAGATTGGGATAAAATAAACATACATTGTTTGTTCTTGACCAATATAATAATAAGGAGTTATATAACTAAATACTCTTATCAAAATTAAATCATCTCTAAAAATTCCAATGGTTCCTAAAACTGGAATCGCAATTGATAAAACAATGCCTATAAACATACTTAGTCCAGGCTTACTAATGACAGTAGACAGAAATAGAGAAAGTGCTACAAAGTATGTAATAAAGATAAATGATTCAGCAAACTCTGCAAAGTAGAATGTTTTAGCGAAGGGAACTACCAGAATCAGAGAAGCCAAAATACAAACAAACCAGAAGAGCGAAACACCTAAAAATTTACCGATAACAATTTTGTCTCGGGACATCTTTGTTACTAAAAAACGCATGGTTCTAGAGTGAATTTCTCCATTTATCACATCATGGGATAAGCTTGTCACGAATAAAGGACCAGCAAGCATTAAAATAATGAACAGCCCGGCCATATAAGCATCTTCAAGACCCAGTTCTTGCAATTCATTACCAAAGTTACTTAACATTTTTGCCGATCCTACAGTAACCCCAAGAATTATAATGATAATAAAAATCGAACGAATACTTTTGAATAGACTCTTGAATTCTCGTAAACATATTGCAAACATCTTGAAATCTCCTTTTAACTCTTATTAAGAACAAAAAACCTTTGTSCATCCATTCTTTAAAAATATGTAAACCCCTCTAAATTCTTTATATGTCATGTAACTCTATTTTCTCTAGCTCTTTCTTTTATCCTTTTACACGGCAGACCTATTTTTTAGAGAACAAGAATTTAAAATGAATTTCCTAATAAATTCAAGGGACTCTTTATCTAAAGACAAAATCTAAGATGGAATTTCTTCACGATTCATTACTTCAACCCCCTCTTTAACAATACTAACTTATACTTCAATTTTATCCAAATATTAGTTAATATATTAAAGTTTATTACCTAATTAAAATTCAATAGATATTATTCTTTATCAAATCTTTCTATACACACTTGTGTAAACTGAAAAAAAAATTACGTTGACATATAAATTCATTTTCTTTTATACTGTTGCTATATTGAGTTTTTGGAGGGTTCACATGACTAGTTCTACAGCAACAACAACTGCAAACTATTCACGTACGTTACTATTGGTACAAACCGCGATGTTTGCCGCATTAATGATGATTGGCGCCAATATTTCTTCATTTCTAATCATCGGTGGTGTACCGATTACACTCCAAACATTCTTTGCTATACTTGCGGGTCTCCTATTAGGAAAACGTACTGGTGCAATCGCCATGCTTGTATATGCATTGATTGGTTTAGCTGGATTACCTGTCTTCGCTAACTTTTCTGGAGGTTTAGATACAATCATAAGCCCTACTTTCGGCTTTATTCTTTCCTTTATATTTGTCGCTTACATAGCTGGTTTCATTGTTGAAAAATTCCCAACAAAAGTTGGATTTGTAGTAGCCGCATTAGCTGGAACTGCATTTAACTACCTTTTCGGTACTAACTGGATGTACGCTGCTTATAAGCTTTGGTTTGCAGCACCAGAAGGCTTTTCATACAAAATGGCTTGGGCTTGGATGGCCGTTCCCTTGCCAAAAGATCTCATTCTCGCAGTACTCGCTGGATTGTTCGGTTTTAGATTAAGACCGATACTTCAAAAACAAAGATAAATATATTTCTTTACACAAATCCCCCCACCAATCAGATTGATGACCGATTGGTGGGGGGATTTTTTCAACTTATTCATTCATGCGTAACTATATCACCTAACCGATATACAACTTCCGCAATCTAGTGGCATCTTTCTGATTGAGTTCGTTTTCAATTAATGGATCAAATTTGCCCGTCCATGTACTCCAAACTCTTATAAACACAGTGTCTTCCGTGCGGTCGTGTAAATGGAATTCTAGGCACACCGCTCGCAAGTTTTCCTTTAGTTCAACGGAACAAATTTCTTCAATCAATTTCTGACCATTCTCAACTAAAAATTCATATTCTGAGTCCTGTATCATCTGTCTAATCTTTGAATCGTCCAGTTGAGTGACATCCATCATTTCGGCCACTTCTTTAAAACGAAAATCCGGTACACTTTCGTCCTCATCTACTATATTAAAACCGTGATCACGTTTTAGTGATTCATTATGATAGGAGCTATAAGCGATTTCCATATCTTCATCCATCGGATCATGCGCAAATGTACCTTTGGTTAAATGCATAGAACCACTAGTGGTTAGTCGATAGATAGTATCTATTTTCTCAACCATGTTATTTTGCATCATCAACTCTAGCATATGGTCGACAAAAATGGTTTCAACCGCCAACAATTCACTGATTTCGTTCGGCTCTTTTACTTCCAATCTGTCTAAGATTTTCAGAATCATTTTCATCAGTACGTCCATTTGACTCCTAACAACCGTTTTCATCTGAATTTCTGCTTGTTGAAGAGTAAAAGCCCAACTGTCGCTGCCAAGCAAACGCAAATGGGACTGCTCTAGCAACATGGCAGATATTCGAGACATCTCTTTCTCGATTTGCAGATTCTTGCTCAAACCATTACCTCCTACTTACGCTTGTTTCCAATTCTTTCAGTCCTTCGTGTTGCTTCACTACTTTTAAAACGTGTTGGAACATAGCTTTTTGCGATTCGCCGTGTGCTTTTTGTGTAAACATATCCACACTACCGACAATCATCATAAGTTCACGAGCTCTAGAAAGTGCAACGTTCAATCTTCGGTAATCTTTTAAGAAACCAATGTTTCCGTCAGGCTGAAGATGATTACGTACGAAGCTCAATATAATAACGTCCATCTCCATCCCCTGGAATTTGTCGACAGTACCCGTTCTGCAATGTAGATGTGGTAGGTCCAGTTCTTGACTGAGCAAGCGATTCACTTTCTTCACTTGTTCACCGTAAAAACTGATGATACCGACCTTCTTCTTCACATTTGCATCCAAACGACCTTCTTGTTTCGCGATTGCTGTAGCCTGATTCAAATCGAGCAACAATTCACGGGTTTTCTTCAGCTCCGCTGCATTGAAAAAGCTTCGGCTATGTTGTTCCTGCTCCTCTAAGAAGCCTCGCTCATTCGGCATGTCATACCACAAAATATGTTGCCCCCGTTTGAACAATTTCCCGTCAAGCAAGTGGTCTCGGTCTTTATTTGAATTAACTAGACCGCACTCAAGTCCATAATTTTTCTCACGGTAAAAAGGATTAATCGTTTCCATAATGTGTTCATGCATTCGATATTGAATCCGAAGCGTCGTCTTGCTGTCGTCAGGTAAATCTTTAAACAAACGTTCAAAAATCGATTCTTTTAAGATTGATTTCAATTCGGCTTTTTCTGCTGGATCTTCCATATCCTCCAACACTTCATCCATCGTATCCTGCCCAACTAAAGGAGGCAATTGATGATGGTCGCCCACCAAAATGATTTTCTTCCCTTTTAACATAGGCAGTAATAATTCAGGTGGGGTCGCTTTTGACACCTCATCAATTATGACTACATCAAAATCGGGATATTGGTTCACAAAATCTTTACTGGCTGAAATCGAACATGTTACACCAATCACATTCGCGTACTGGATGTACAACTTCTTAATTTCGTCTAAATCGTAAGATGTTGATTCTCCAAGCATTTCTTGCCATTCCAAACGAATGTCGTTCGATACACTCAGGAAGGTTTCTTTTCTCTTTAACTCATTTAATTGCAAAGAGGTTTGTTCATGCGTCGATTTAACTTCGATTAATAAAGCTTCCACGTCGATTTGGGCAATTACTTCTAAATCAGCCACTTCCTTAACGAAAGCCGTTTGTTTCATCTGTTCATCAGCAATCTTTTGCTTGATATCATCAATCGTATTCTGGAATTGAGTCATTTCGTGCGTTCGTTTTTGCACAACTGCTTGCTGCACGGAAGTTGCTTGAACCAAACCTTCCACGTAGCTTTCTTCTGTCCCCATCTGCTCAAGTTCAAGCTCTTTTTCTGCTAAAACCTTTTCCACTTCAACCATAGATGTTAACCCATCTTTAATGGCAGACATTTCGCCAAGAGTCTTTTCAAAAGAAGAAATCACATCGTCTAGTTCCTTAAGTTGTGGGGTTAATAAAGAAATCTCGGCATCTATTTCTTGCTGATATTTCACCAATGCTTGTCCAACAACATCTTTCAACTTTTCAAAAGTAGTTTTAATTTCGTCCTTTATTTGCTCATTGCCTTTTTCTTGTGCATCGCGCCTTTTTGATACCTCTGATCTCGACACTTTTAGAACCATCATATGTTCATAAATAGTAGATAGTTTTTGTCGATCAGCTTGATTTAAAGGTTCACGGAACCCGTTCATTTTTTTTGCATACTCCCGAAATGCATCCACCACTTTGTTCACATAAGGTGCCTCTATTTTAGACCCTTCTAATGTTGGGAGCATCGAGATTTTCTTTGCTAACATCTTCATGTTATATTGATGCGCATTCAGCTGCTGTTCCGCATAGACAATGGCTTTATTCAAAGTAACATCTACTTCGGAAAGTTTGCCTCCCGTTTGGTTAGCAGCTTGATAGTTCAAACGCAATCGGTCCATGTGATGTATAATCGAGCGGATTTCCGAAGCTCGTGTCCATGGTTCATTGCCAATCAAGGCTTGAAGGTCGGTGATTTTTTTAATGCTTGGGATTTGCTTGGTTATGTTTTGCAAATTCATTTGCTTAGCTGAGAAGGTCTTTAGCTTATCCGCTTTTTGTTGAAGATCGGTTCTACTTTGTTGTAGAGAAGTTTCCGTTTGTGCAAACGTCAACTGTTTCTGAAGTTCTCGGATCTCACCTTGAAGTCGAGTTTGTAGCTTTGCAAATTCACCGGATTCTGAAAAGAGAGATACTTGGCCTTGTAATCTCTCATACCGACTTTGTGCATCTTCAAATAAATCCTTGCCCATGTCAAAATGAAAATCGACTTGGGCTTTTTTACGATTCAATTCTTGAACGTAAGACTGACTAGTAGTCAAATCGAGCTTAAGCTTACTTAGCTTTTCTTTCGCTTGAATCTTTTCGATTTTCTTCGATTCCAATTCCGCTATTTCAGTTTTCAAATTTTCTACTGTTTTTTCCGTTTCTTTAATAGAAACAAGTAGGTCCTGTCCCTCTTTTTCGAACTGACTTACATGTGTTTGAATTGAAGATAGTGTCTGCTGTTTCCAGTAAAGAGCGACTTTTTCTTCAACAAAACGCTGCCCCTCTTCCTCGATACTCTCGCTACGACCAATTCGTAAAATCCGAATGTCTTGATCTGTCAGCAGTTTCCCGAGTGCATTATCTACCGCCAAATTTGATTGTGACGCAACTAGCGTTTTTAACCCCATCTTCGCATGCTGATAGCAAATTTCAGAAATAACCGTGGTCTTCCCCGTTCCAGGAGGACCTTGAATGACATACAAATCTTGTGCAGCAATCGCACCTTCTACTGCTTGCCGTTGAAAATCATTGAGATTTTGCTTAAACGCTAAATCTTCTGGGACTTTCCCTTTCCGCACTGTCGGACGTTTCTCAAAAAGGAGTTTTTCTAGATTGGGATTGACAGCCCAGCCGTTTTCGAGACGTTTAAATCCATCTTTAAGACGATTGATTTGCGCCATTTCAGCTACATTATCGAAAGCGAGCTTGCCGTTAACCGGAACTCTCCATTTTCCTTCTCTCGCTTTTTCTTGAAGATCCTTACTGAGTTCCACATCGATTGTTCGCTTGCCCATTTGGACTTGCACGACATTCCCAAGGCTTTGGTTCGTCTCAACCAATTTAACCGCTGATTTTTTATAATACTTATCAAAACCGTTCGGCAGCTTTTGTAGCTCAAACGTTACTTTACGAAAATCCGGACTTGTCCGAGCGTTCCGAATCCCAATTTCAAGTCTTTCTACATCTGCATTTCGTTCCATCACACGCAAATACGATTCCCAACCGGAAATCCGCTTCTTAATGTACTCTGATCGATCGGATGCTATCGGTAAAGACTGAATGATTCTATAAAGAGAGAGCGTCATTTCCGTTGACACTAAACCCTTCCGATCAAACGACATTTTCAACTGCAYATGTCGATTATTTCCTAATTGCAAACGCTTCTTGGTCACATAGAAATGAGCGACTTCAAGTCCGTTTCCGATCCATTCGCACTCCATTACTGGGGTGCCTGAGACTACTTCTGATTCTATATATAAAGAGACTCGTCGTTGATTCGCCTGACCATCTGTTAGACGTTCCATATGAACATCAAGAATAGGCGACACATTCAACAAGCTCGTTAATTCATCTGCCATTTTCGGTTTACTTTTCCTAAACCGGCTGCTCACGGACAAATTACACCGCGTCACATCTGTACTTTTCACTACATTCACTGCCTTACAACTCCTAACCCGTCCAAAACCATATCTTCCTATTGTAAAGGATTGCCGCCTTCAAATCGACCACTCATCCACAAACCTTTTTGTCAGTTTTGGGAAATAATGAATCGTCGCCTCCTTACACCGAGAGTTGCGGCTGAAATTGCTCTCTATTCTTTTAAAAGCTTTATTACTGCTTTTGGTTTTATTATTTTACTATTACTACTTAAGTCGTGATTTTTACAACTAAGCTTTTAAGGTCATTTGATCCTTATTTACGTAAAAAACGGCTGAAGATGGTGCAGCTTCAGCCGAAATATCGTTTATAGGCGGACACTTCGACCAGGCTGCATCGATTCCAACTTGGTATTCATTTTTTCCAACTTGGCTCCCCATTTTTCCAACTTGGCGCTTATATTTTCCAACTGAGCAATCGCTCACCAAAAATCCCATCAGAAAAACCCGACATGTGACAACGGAGGTGACCACTTTTTCACTTATATTGCTTTATTACTGCTTTTTGGCTTCAGCCAAAAGCCTTTTCTTTTAGCGACACCCTGCCTTCCTGTTGAAGTCCTTCATCACTATTCCATATATGTATTTCTTTATGTAGAATTAATAAAAAGTAGTAGGCTTTACAAGATGGAGGAGAGTCATTGAACATAAAAAAAGTATTAAAAGGGTTATTAATTTTCATTACTCTTCTAGTTACATTTATGTTTTTAAACAATAGCTCACTATTTACGAAGGAAAGGAAAACTGAACCCTTTCTGCTTGCACATCGTGGTCTCGCTCAAACCTTTAGCATGGAAAGAATCGAAGGTGATACATGTATGGCTGTACGTTTACACAAGCCGGATCATCCTTACCTTGAAAATACGCTACCTTCCATGGAGGCCGCATTTGAAGCAGGTGCTTGAATGGTCGAGTTAGATATAAAACCTACAAAAGATGGTCAATTCGCAGTTTTTCATGACTGGACACTCGATTGTCGAACAAACGTCAAAGGAATGATAGTCGATTACACAATGGATGAACTGAAAAAAATTGATATTGGCTATGGTTATACAGCTGATAATGGGAAAACATTTCCCTTCCGTGGAAAAGGTATAGGTCTCATGCCTTCACTGAACGATGCATTAAGCCAGTTTCCAGATCAATTATTTTTGATTCATATCAAAAGCGATGACCCGAAAGAGGGAGAGCAATTGGCTGATTTCCTTTCGACGCTTTCAAGTGATCGACTAGAGCAACTAACCGTCTATGGTGGTGATCAACCAATCGCCACCTTAAAGAATCGTTTGCCAAATTTACGCGTCATGTCGATGGAAACGTTAAAAAGCTGCCTGCTACCCTATATCGGCATTGGCTGGACAGGAGTAATGCCTGAGGAGTGTAAACATACCGAAGTGCATATCCCTGAAAAATATGCTCCTTGGATCTGGGGTTGGCCCGATAAACTTTTGAATCGAATGGATGCGGTCGATACAAGGGTTATTTTAGTTGCAGGTGATGGTAATTGGTCAGAAGGGTTTGATTCAGAAGAAGATTTTAAAAGATTACCCACAAATTATTCTGGTGGAATATGGACAAATCGAATCGATCGTATTGCACCTTTAGTGAAATAGACTGCAAGTTACCTTAATTAACGCATTCCATAGGAGTGAACCGCTGTTCTTTTTGATTAAATGTAAAATAGGGGAAACACAAAAAGACCGCTGAAGATGTAAATTCAGCCGCCTTTTTCTTATATTAATTTATTACCTACTTCTTATAAATTTCTTTATAGGCAATGACTTGTAACGCCAACATTTCTTCATCTGTTAGTTTCTCATTCAGAACCTGTAATACTTCATCTTTAGATGCTGTTCCATTTTGAACTTGTGACTGAACTTCTTGGAGTTTGGTGATGCCCACCTTTTTGATAAGGACACGTGTAGCTTCTCCTTTAGATGTAAATGGCAAAGTGCTTTCATCTGCGGACTCCGCTTCTTTAATCATCCTTGATAATTCTGGATCACTTTCTATATAGGCCTTTAAGTCATTTATTTGCCCACTATTCTCAAGTTCAGTTGAAGCTGAATCTAGAAGTTTATCTGAGGCGACATTAGTTCCGAAATAATAAATACCATAACCAATTGCTCCTAAAATCACAATTGTAATAAACAATTTCTTCATCTTCTCACTCCCTTTATCGGTGCATTATATAATAGACGTTTGGGAGAGGAAATGGTCACAGAAATCGGCATTTATTTTAGTAACCAATTTTTTCCACATCACTAAGAAATTGATATTTCACATTTTTTAGCCAAGAAAAAAGGAGCAATTTGCTCCTTTTTCCTACTTACTCATCGCTTTCTTTATTCTTGTTTGCATCATCTATATCGTCATTTTCTTCGCCGTCATCAATACCATTATCTTGGTCCACTCCATCGCCACAACCTGCTAAACCACCAAATAGTAATCCGCCAACAATACCACTAGCTAGTAATGCCTTTTTATAATCTGCCATGTTCATTTTCCTCCTTTAATGTGTGTTAAGAATATGTCTTGCGTTCTTATTGAATTTTTACCCTTATAAAATGAATATAAACATAAATTTCTGAATATTGATTCGGCGACTATTAGAGGCAATCCGTTTTGTAAGTAGGAGCGTTACGAAAGTATCGGAAATAACATCAACTTATCTATCATATAATTTGTTAGACTAATGATTTTGCATTCCATCGTTGGAGGAATTACATGAAAATAATGAAGTTTTTGATAATCCTTTTATTCATTTGTGGGTGTACCCCACAACAATCAAAACCACAACCTCAAACTATTCCACCAACTCCTTTGCCAGAAAATGGTTTTCTGATCATAGGTCATCGTGGCGCTTCAGCTTATGCAGCAGGGCACACTCTGGCTGCTTATGAAATGGCTGTTCTAATGGGTGCGGACTATATTGAAATTGATTTACAAATGACCAAAGATGGAAAACTTGTTGCTTTACACGACTCGGTAGTCACGCTACATAATGCTCAACAAGCTGTGGCTGATGTCACGTTTGACGAAATTCAACTTCTCTCACCTGGCAAAGAGTTCGATAAAAACCACTTATCATATACGTTACCGAATTTTCTTGAGTTACGTATTGTTGATTTGTCGGAGATTCTTAATTACTTCGGGGACAGAGTCAATTACTACATTGAAATAAAATCGCCAAAAGTGTATCCGGGTATTGAAGAAGAACTGTTACGACAGCTACAGGAACATCAACTTCTTAATAGAGTTGACCCCATTCCAAAAGTGATTATCCAGTCCTTTAACACAAAAAGCTTGCAAGAAATATTTGCTATGGAGCCATCCATTCCCTTAATTAAACTATATACCTTCGGCAAAAAAGCGCATCTTTCTAAAAAAGAACTTAAAGAACTGACCGAATATGCATCAGGCGTTGGCGTAAATGTTGAAGCGATTAATCGTAAATTCATCGATAAGATGCACAGCGAAAACTTGCTTGTTCATCCTTATACCGTCAATGATGAAGAAACAATGCGTAGTCTTATGAACTATGACGTAAACGGCATTTTTACAGACCGACCTGATGTCGCACTTCGTGTGAGAAATGAGAAAAACAATACGGATATTGAATTGTATCCTTAATGGTTTCCGGGTCGCTTAGGACCGCAAAACTTACTGCTCCACAACCTAAAGAAAGACGAGCTGTGACTTAGTCACAGCCCGTCTTTTGTATTGCAATCCAATCATGATTTAAGCACTTTTTTCTTAACCCACTTGGAGCTTCTACTCAATAACGCCTCAGTTAAGGGACAGTCATGTAAAACGATTTTAAAACATAAATGAAAAATTCACGTGAAATATGAAGATATGACTAACCATATCTTGGCTAGCGAGAAAGGATTGATGGCCGGGTTTTGGTTTATCTCTCAAACCCCTACCTGTTTCCAGTCGATTATGTCATGATTTTCCATTGCCCCATAAAACTATTTCCCGATGGCAAAAACTTCTATGCGAATATAAGAAAGCACCGCCAATCGGATAGACAGTCGATTGGCGGTGCTTCTATTTTCATTCACATCACAAAAATCGGGAACTGTTCAATGGGTGTATAAGGAGGCTATTAACGTTCTTGACGATAATCGGAACGATTCGGTCTTTCGTCAGACGTTCCGGTGCAAACAGACAATGAATGGCCAGTCCATCTACCAGCGCATACAGTGTTTCGATTTCTTCCTGGAAATCAATTCCCGGTTTCAATCTTCCGTTTGCTTCAAGCACAGGGAGGAGTTGCTGGAGTGCCTGCAAAATCCCATCGTCCCCCTCGAATTTATGGCGGAACTGGACATTGGCGATGAAGTGGAACCAAACCGTCATTTCGAGGCGGGACTGGTCATCCAAAGGAATAATTTCCAAAAAGAAATGAACAAGCAACTCATCCATAGGCATGTCTTGTGCAAACTTCTTCTCAAGCCGTTCCGTCACTCTTTCTTTCACCAGCTCCATCGAATAGCTCAACAGTTCTTCCTGAGAAGAAAAATAATGGCGCAAGGAGCCTAACGACAGATTGGCTTCCTCGGCAATCGATCGGACAGTTGTCCCTTCAATCCCTTTCTTCATAATCAATTCCCACGTGGCTTCTGCAATAATTTGTCTGCGTTCTTCGTGATTCACTTGTTTTGGCATAGGTTCATTATAGCGACTAATATACAAGCATACAATCTAAATAGAACACTTGTATTAAATAAAACACGGTGGTATATTTTAATTAATACAAACGTACTAAATAAAAAATGGAGGTGCACACATGAATGGAATTGCTTGGGCTATTGTCATCTGTGAAATTTTATTTTGGGTCTTCATTGTCAGTGGTCTTGCCGCTCGCTATATAGGAAAAAGAGAAAAACTCGGGTTTGCCCTATTAGCAATGACACCTTTGGTTGATTTAGCTTTACTTGGATTGACAGGTTACGACTTATACAAGGGTTCGACTGCCACGATGGCCCACGGAATTGCCGCTATCTACATCGGCGTTTCCATCGCTTACGGTAAATCGATGATTCGCTGGGCTGATGATCAGTTTTGTTTTTATATCCTCAAAACGAGGAAAAAGCCCGCCAAAAAGACGGGAATGGCTTTTGCTAAACAAGATTTCCTCAATTGGCTAAGACATCTTTTCGCCTTTATGATCGGCGCTGGTTTATTGTTTGTTTTAACAATATGGGTTGGAGATGCCGAAAGAACGGAAGCTTTCCAACAAATTCTTCGCGTATGGGCGCTTGTACTCGGCCTTGATTTGCTCATCACATTGAGCTACTTTATCTGGCCACGCCCAGCAAGACATACTACTTAACTCTGGAAGTATTAAGACCATTGAGAACAAGGAATTGTACTGACGAGTATGATTCAACCTAAAAGATGAAAGAGACGTTCAATTAACCTCTAATTGAATGTCTCTTTTTTGTTGATTTATCTAAGTTCACGAATGTCTTCTTACTTTTTAGGGTAATCGACCATTTATTGACTTATTTATTTTCACCAATAAAAAAGGTGTTTTTAGTGTCATCTTTTATCTACCGAGCATATAACTATTGAATGTGGTCAAAATTGAAATACAGTTTTCTTTAAATGGACATTTAATAAACTGATCATATTTGCAAGAAAAAATACTTTAGAAAAGGGTGAGTACATGATTAATCATTTTGAAATGCAGAAAATAATCGAAGCGAAAAAAATGGAGATAGATCTCCGAATCCAACAACAGTCTTCTTATCGTCAAATAGATAAAAACAATGCAAAATTGACTCTGTTTGAACTGTTCAAGAAAATTTTCAGCAATCGAAAAGATAGCAAAAAAGACGAATATTGTGAAAACTGCTAAAAGCGAAAGGATGACAAAGGAGGAAAGTGACCAAGTCACTTCCCTCCTCTTATTGTTTAGTAAATAGTTGATCCATGATTGGATTTATTTTTTGCCTTATTAACGAATATAGGATTTAGGACAATCTACGCGATGATGTTTGCCGTCAGTCCCCAGAACCCTTCATAAATCCCGAATGAATTTCCTGTTGCGTACACAGCAAATGTTACAGAAAGCCCAACAAGCAATCCAATTATGGTTGCTTCAATTGGTTTTGGTTTCTCTAGAACATACTAAAGACCACGGCTGGGAACATTTGAACCATACCAGATACTCCTAGAAGTTGAAGAGAAACTAGTGCTGTTGGGAAAATAATGCCGAAGATTAATGCTAGTCCAATAACGACAAATACCATTGAACGAGTAATCATCGTTAATTTTGCAAGAGTTACTTTTGGATTATTCGCAAAGAGATTTGAAAACACCAATTGCTATGATTGAACAAGGAAGCCATTTCATTTCAAATAAAACAATCCACCATTTATGATTTCAATTTTAATTCTTGCTTCGTATTGTTGGTCCATTGCTTCTTTTTCCATATCGTAGCATTCTGGCTTGTTTTCTACCCCTTCGTAGAAGTATTCTAATACTTCTCGATCCTTTTTCCATCTCATTTTTGCTTCGTCAGCCCATGTGTGATCATCTCGTTGTATGATATTTTCGATTGCCCCATCTAACCGTTCCAGGGCACGAAGGGGCTTTATTATATACGTTATATTAAACGCATCTTTTGACATGGTTGAATCCAAATCCACGCCACTTATCCATTCCTGAAAACCGTCTATCATATTCCCTGTAATTAAGTTAATGCCTAAAGAATGAAACATCTCTTTCGTTTGATCGCTGTAATACGACACTTTATAATTCACGCCTAACCAAGGGGTTAAAATGGTTTTAGTTTTGGGATTATCTAATACCCTCTCATACATTTGCACATAAGAACCAAGCTTTTTAGTTGTTTGAAACAATTGATTGAGCCGAGGGGAACCAAAATGGACAACTTCCCCTTTAATCTCTTCTTCTAGCTGATTTTGATCGGTGATGAAGGTTAGTTTTGCTGGGTTTGGCACGCCATCTGTATTTTCTAAGTATTTCCAATAGAATGGCCGGTTCATAATTTTTTTATCCATATCAATCGTTAATTGCACGGTCATATAATGGTCATTACCATTAATAATATCGCAATTGTTTTCTGTGAAAAACTTTTCTAAATAACCATGAATTTGTTGTGGATACAATGTACATCCTCCCTAGAATGAGCTGCCACTTTTATCTCAAATGGTTTTTTTGAATGATGATAAAATATCGTCTAAGTCACCCACTACTTTTTCAAAGACATCAAGTTTCACATAGAGCAGATCCAATATATCTTCTTCGATGGTATTGTGAATAGCTAGATTGTATATATGAACGTCATGTTCTTGTCCTAACCGGTGGACACGTCCAATTCGTTGTTCTAACTTCATGGGATTCCAAGGTAAATCATAGTTTATGACATGGTGACAAAATTGCAAGTTAATTCCTTCGCCTCCGGATTCTGTCGCAATGAGGACTTGCGCTTGATCCTTAAATAATTGCTTCATCCAGTCTCGTTTGTTTTTCTTGAATTTCCCGTTAAAGAGGACGCTTGTGATTCCTTTTGTATATAAGTACCACTGCAAATAAGCTTGACTGGCTCGGTATTCGGTAAAGATGATGACCTTATCATTTGCCTCGGAAATAATTTCATAAGCCTTTTCCGCTTTCGAGTTCACTTCGAGTACCATTAGCTTTTGAATAATTCCCTCAACATAATCAATCTCTTGTGGATCGGTGCATTTTTGCCGCATTTTATTTAAGGTCATATACGTAGCTTCTTTGCTACTACACATTTCTTTTTGTAGAGTGATCATGGAGAATGCACCCGAAAAAACAGGAGAAATATTTTTAAGTTCTAGAATCATTTCGTAGATTTCTTTTTCTTCTTGTGTAAAATGGATGGGAATAGTTTGAACGCGACGTTTTGTCCACTCAATACCTGTATCCTGCCTTCTATTTCTCACCATAACTTGATTCACCAGTTCTTTTAAAAAGTCGTCGTGTTCCACATTGTGTTTACTAGCGGAAAACGCAGATTGAAACGTCTCGTAGTTTCCAAGGTGACCCGGTTTAAGTAAGGAAATGAGATAAAACAATTCAAACACATCGTTTTGAATGGGTGTTGCAGTTAACAACAGACAAAACTTTTTCTTTAAATTTTGAACAAACTCGTAGTTTTTAGTTTTATGATTTTTTAATTTATGTGCTTCATCAATGATGATTAAATCATAATTTTGTTCATAGATGTTTTCTTTGTGTGGACTTCTTTTTGCCATATCCATACTCATGACGACGATATTACAGGTGTTTAAATCGTAATTCTTTTTATATTGCATGGCTGGAATATAAAATTTTTGGTTCAGTTCTTCAATCCATTGATTGACTAAAGAAGCTGGGACCAAAATTAACGCTTTTTTCACAAGGCCTCTGATTAGGTACTCTTTCAAAATCAAACCAGCTTCAATCGTTTTACCGAGTCCTACTTCGTCTGCAAGAATTGCTTTGCCATTCATTCTTTCAATAACCGTCTGTGCCACTTCCAATTGATGTTGAAGAGGTGTCAGATTGGGTAAATATTTAGGCGATTGAAGACCAGCAAAATCAGTAATCAAGCTGTTTTTCACTACTTCGTAACTCATATTGTATAATGTCCAATTATCCCAAGCTTCACGATTCTCCAATCGTTCTATAAAGCCTTCTTTCCACTCAGACGACTTTTCAATTATCATAAACATCACCTCAGACAACTTTATCTTTCTTATAAGGTTGTCCAAAAAAGAAATTACTATGTTTAATTAAGTGAATAAATATTATTCGCGAGCGGTTTCATTGAATTGCATGTCTATGCGCGCATTCGTGTCGTCTATGCGCGGTTTGGTCGCTTCTATTCGCGAAACTAAAAAACTACCCTGATCACTAGGTTCGCTGCAGTCTCAAAGTTTATAATTTCTGCTTGTCTTACGAAAAAAATGAGCAGTGACTTAGTCACTGCTCATTTTTGACACATTCCCGTAGAATTTTAGTRGTTCTTCTATTTCATTTATGCGAGGCAATACAGATTGAGCACCCGTTTTTGTGATTGATATCGATGCAGCCGAACCTTTCGTTATAGTTTCCAATAATTAAATTTTATAACTAAATACGTGATTTTTTACATCTAAATGTCCCTTTTTTACAACTAAATCGATAATGGTTGTTTCCTAATCGCTTTGAAAAAGCTGTACGATGAGATTTTGTCACTTCGCTAGGCTGATGCAGATTTCGGATTTTTAGTTGTATTAATTTCTAACTGTAAATTTCCATTACTCATAAGAAAAAAGATAAAATGGCTCATCCTTAAATCAAAATCATACATATCCTGTATAAAATGTTCTAACCATGCACATTTGAAATGATTAAGAAAGGAAGTAATTATGAGTTCATCATCTATGGATTACACTTCACCAACAACGCAGTACACTTTTGATGTAAATAAAAGTACACTTTTCAAGAAAGATAATCAAAACTTTATTAATGTGCTAGGCATCAACCAATTAAACACACTAGATAATGTATCATTACTTGATATTTTTCTTAGTGCTAGTAATGTTGTTGAGCCCCATTACCACCAGAATGCTGCGGAGTTAGTTTATTGTATTTCTGGAGCTGTTATTGTTTCAATACTGAACCCTTTTACAAAACAACTTCAAAATTATCCGATTACACCCGGACAGGTAGCAAACGTCCCCCAAGGTTGGTGGCATTACGAAATTGCTACTGTCGATCACACACATATACTGGCTATTTTTAATGCTCCAACACCTGAGGTAATTCTGGGTTCAGATATTTTGAAATTTACACCTGCGAATATCATGGCGCACACCTATTGTATTGATGAAAATGTATGGAAAAAAGCAGTCGCTCCCGTTCAGCCATCAACATATATTGGTCCTCCTAAGGGCTGTGACGAAGCAAATGAAAGCATTTCATATGAGCATCCATATATAAATCATTACGACAACCAAAGCTATGCAACTCAACAATATAATCAGCAATATAATCAGCAATACTATCAAAATCCACCTAATCCACAGCATTATAATTACTAAAACGGGAGAGGCACACTGGAATCACGCACTTTATTCCAGCTGTATCGGTGGATTGACCCATGTAAGGAGTCTTATATGCTAACGGTTCTGCAAAATTCGTAACATAGACTTGCTACGAGCGGTTTCGTGTCGTCTATGCGCGCATTTTTGTCGTCTATGATCGGTTCTCTGTCGTCTATCAGCGTTTAGCAAAAAAAGAGGACATCCAGCAAAGGTGGATGTCCTTAACAAATCAGCTTTTTTATCTTGGGTTCACTGTAGTCTCAAAGTTTATACTTTCTACTTATCGTTCGAAAAAAACGAGCAGTGATTAATCACTGCTCGTTTCTTCCTACTGATCTTATATTTTTTTATCTGCGACTGGTTGTTTAGTAAACAATTGGTCCATTATTGGGTTAGTTTTATTTTTTGCTTTCTTAACGAATAAAGGATTTAGAATAAATAGAGCTAGAATGTTTGCTAGCAATCCCCAGAAACCTTCATAAATACCGAATGAATTTCCTGTAGCGTACACGGTAAAGGTCACAGTAAGACCGACAAGTAATCCGATGATTGTCGCTTCTTTTGTCTGGTTTCTCCAGAACAAACTAAAGACGATTGCTGGGAATATTTGAACCATTCCAGATACACCTAGAAGTTGAAGAGATACAAGTGCTGTTGGGAAAAGCATTCCAAAGATTAATGCTAGTCCAATAACGACAAATACCATTGAACGTGTAATCATCGTTAATTTTGCAGGTTTTACATTCGGATCGATGAAATCACGGTAAATATTATTCGCAAATAGATTCGACGCACCAATTGCCATGATTGAACAAGGGATTAGTGAAGCAAGTGCAATGGTAGAATAGGCTAATCCTTGTACGACTCCACCGTAAGACATTTGAATTAGATGTAGTAATGCAAATCGTGGATCGCTTCCTTCTGGCAAAACAATATATGCAGCAAACCCTAGGAAGACAACAAGAATCAATACGATATTATAAAATGGTAGATAGATTGCATTTTTTCGAAGTACGTCAGCATTTTTCGCTGTGAATACCCCAGTTACTGCATGAGCCCACATAAATAATGCGAGTCCTGAAACTAATGAAGCTGTGAGGAACCATGGGATTCCTTTTGGACCAGTGGTTGGGATGGTTAATAGCTCCGGAGATTCTACCACGATTTTATTTATCATCGATCCCCAACTTCCAAAATGTATGATTGGAATGGACACCACTAGGAATAACATAATGACCCACACTAAAATGTCTTTAATAACAGCTGTATAGGCTGGTCCTTTTATTCCGCTAAAGAATGTATATAGTGCAACTAATAGGAAAGATATAATAACAACAAATTTGATATTAATATAGCCTGTACCAGCTACGGTTAACGTATCTTGAATACCAGCTAATTGCAGATCAATATAAGGAATTAGCATAAATACACCAACAATTGCGATAAGCAATGATAAAAATCTGCTATCAAACCTGCCTTTTGCGTAATCGGCAAGGGTTGTTAATTTATGTTTTTTCGAAACTTCCCATAACTTAGGTAGATAAAAATAAGAAACAAAGAACGCAATAATCGTATATGGAATGGCAAAGAACGCAATACTACCAGCTGCGAACGCTGTGCTCGTTAATCCTAAGAATGTATAAGCTGTATATAAATCAGCACCTACTAAGAGCCATACAAGTAATGGTCCAAAACGTCTGCCACCAACTGACCACTCTTCAACAGAGCTTCTACTTGATTTGTCTCGTCCAGCGATAAATCCAATTAGTACGACTGATAAAACAATGAAACTTGTAATTAATAAAGCTGTTAAATTCCCTTGCATCAATCAATACTCCCTTCTGACTTCTGTATTCGATAAATGATATACGTACATAATGGAGTAAGGATCATTCCTAAAAATAACCAAAAATGAAGAAATGGTAATCCAAGAATGATCGGTTCAATTCGATTTACAAAAGGTATGGCGCCAAGCATAAATATAAAAGGTAAAACAATTAGAATAACAATAATCAATTTTTTGCTCATATGTATCCCCCCAGTAGTAGATTAAATAATATATTAGAATAGTTATAATTGTCAATCAATTATTATACTACCATAAGGATTTAGTAAAACAAGGATATTCTAAAAAAGGGTAAAATGAACCTGTTTAGTACATTCATTTCGAAGATTATTGAGCAAACATGGAAATACCCCGAAACAAGGACATTTTAAAGTGTCCGAGATTCGGGGTACAGTTTATTCTAAACTATTTTATTTTCTATAGGGTTAATACGATTATCTACCGCAAATAGTTCACTGCCAGCCATTGCTAAAAATGCTGCCATTGCCATTAGTGCTAAATCAAATTCATAGCCATTCACAAATCCAACAGCAAGTTTCACTGTTATAATTGCTCCTACCAATAATAATAAAAATACCCCTGCTACAATGCGTGTTGCTAATCCTATGATCAACAGAAGTCCACCAATTATTTCAACACTAGCTACACCATAAGCTAAGAAGCCTGGTAAACCAATGCTTTCAAACCATCCAACTGTATTACTAATGCCGTCTTGAAATTTCACGATACCATGTACTGCAAAAATAACACCCAATACTACACGCACAATAAGTGCTCCTAATTCTTTTTTATACATTTTTTTCTCCTCAATTACTTACTATTTGTTGGTACCATTTTGTTGCCGCTTCGACTTCACTCATTGTTAATTGGTGTCCTTGGTTTTCCCAATGTGCTTTAACCGTTGCATTTGCACCTTCCAGCAATTGATGAAGATCCACTGATTCTTGTTGTGAGCAAATGGGATCATTTTTCCCTGCCGCTATAAATACATGTTTGCCTGATAAGTCAGGAAGTGTAATTCCTCGTCTTGGTACCATTGGATGATGTAAAATTGCTCCTTTAATTGAATCTTTAAAGTGGAATAAAAGGCTTGCTGCAATATTGGCACCATTTGAATAGCCAATAGCAATAATGTTTTGGCGGTTAAATTCATACTTGGTAGCTGCTTCATCTAAAAATTTATTTAGTTCTTTTGTACGGAAAATTAAATCCTCTTCATCAAATATACCTTCTGCTAATCTTCTAAAGAATCGAGGCATCCCATTTTCTAATACATTGCCTCGGACACTTAAAACAGAAGCTTCTTTATCGACAATGCCTGCTAAAGGCAATAAATCTTGTTCATTTCCGCCTGTACCATGTAATAACAAGAGGACTGGTTTTGTAGAATCTGAACCTTGTTTAAAAATATGTTTCATTAATTAACTCTCCCTTACAAGTTATTGCTTTCTGTAAACATCTTTACGTCTATTCCGGTCTATCAATTGAGAAAATGTCACCAATGGTTGCATAATCCGTCCCAGCCAAGCGACTGACTGCTTGTAAAGCTCTTGGATCAATTCGTCCTTCCGAGTAAATCATTTTATCGAGATGAAATTGGAGAATTTCGCCGATGAATAAATCACAACTTGGCTCGCTTTCTCCTCCTAAGGGAATCGCTTGTACGAGCTTACACTCCATACGAATTTTCGACTCCAGAATTCCCGGTACCGAAACTTGTGTACTTTGAATAGTAGTTAGCTTTGCCAATTCAATTTCACTTTCCTCAGCTGGTAAATTCGCTGCTGTTTCATTAATCTGCGCCACATTTTTCTCATC
Source organism: Paenisporosarcina sp. P5_A11 (assembly GCF_056400705.1). NCBI lineage: Bacteria > Bacillati > Bacillota > Bacilli > Caryophanales > Caryophanaceae > Paenisporosarcina > Paenisporosarcina sp. P5_A11. The sequence continues at coordinate 4,622 of NZ_JBFUKT010000014.1, read as the reverse complement.
TACGATATGCACAACAAATTCACTAGTAGCATAAATATTATTTGCCGTATCTTTCATGCGTCCATTTGGGCGTTGTACCGCTAAAGAAATCATTGGCGGGTTTGATGAAACAATATTAAAGTAACTAAACGGTGCACCATTTAAAACACCATCGGCTGACTGGGTCGTGACAAATGCTATGGGTCTAGGAATGATAGAACCAATTAGTAGTTTGTAATTTTCCCGCTCACTATTTTGCTTTGGATCAATTGAAATCATTTCTCTCAAATCCTTCCTTTATTAGTCTAGTGGACGTATACCTAACATCTATGCCTATGGTTCATTTGCAAGTTTTACCACTCACTAATTTTTTTATTGGCCTACGTTACTTGTAAATGCTGCGCAAATGATGCAATCTCATTGATTCATTTGCCCAACATTCACCCTTTTATTAAAACAACAATATGTGCATATGCGCTTATGCACATATGCACATATTGTCTGGTGTACATTGATTAACGTATTGTTTTTAATGCTGTTGTCCAAGGAATTACTTGGTCCAACATTTGGTTTACCGAATCTGCTTGCACATCTTTTGGTTTAAATACTGAACCATTTTCGAAGTCAGTGAATAGTGACAACGCGGGATGTACGCGAACATGCGCTACAGATAATTCACTTAAAATACCTCGTAAATGTTCTGTTGCACGAGCTCCGCCTACTGAACCGTATGATACGATACCAGCTGCTTTATTGTTCCACTCGACACGTAAGTAATCTAAAGCATTTTTTAGTGCGCCAGTGATTGAGTGGTTGTATTCTTGAACGATGAATACGAATCCGTCACATCCATTAATTTGTGTTGACCATGCCGCTGCTCCTGAAGCATCGACACCCGCTTCACCTAATAGTGGTAATTTGAAATCTGCGATGTCGATGATTTGGTACTCAGCGTCTCCACGTTTATCTGCTATTTCTTTTACCCATGCACCTACTTGTGGACTAACTCTTCCTTCACGTGTACTACCTAAAACAATCCCGATTTTTAACATGTCATTTCCTCCTGTTTGTTGTGTATTTTTGTTTAAACCAAATAAATTTTTAATAAAACTCATCATAATCCCTCGTTATTCATATTTTTTCTCGAAATCTATTGTGCTTCTTACCGTGTCGATCGGTCGAACTAATTTTTCAATTTGGACACGGTTTGGTTCTAAAAACGGCGGTAAAGATAACTTTTCACCAACAGTTTCATATGGTTCGTCGCCCATAAATCCTGGACCATCCGTCGCAAATTCAAATAGAATTTGTGGTGTAACACGTGTATAAAGTGATTCAAAGAAGTGACGATTCACATAACCCGATGTTTGGAACTTAAAGGATTCTAGTCTTTCGGTCCACTCATCTAATACCGCTCTGTCTTCTACACGGAAGGCAACGTGGTGAACTGTACCGAAGCCTTGTTGAGCATCTGGCAATGAATCATTATGCTCGACAATAACCTGTGCTCCATTGCCACCTTCGCCAACTTCAAATAAGTGATATGTTCCTTCAGTAGCAATTTCTTTAAACAGTAGAACTTTTTCTAACATTTGTTTAAAGTAGTTAACATTCGCAATACGTACGAAAATCGGCCCTAAACCTGTGATTGCAAACTCTAATGGAATCGGCCCTTTCTGCCAAGGTGTACCAGAAGCGACTCCTTCATTAAACTCATCAGAAATCATTTGATACTGTTGGTCGTCAAAATCCACGAATGATAATGTCTTTTTACCAAACTGTTCTTCAATACCRGTATGTTCAATTTGTAGGCGATCAAAACGTTTTACCCAGTAGTCGAGTGCTTCATCAGTTGGCACTCGGAATGATGTTTTTGAAATCTCATTTGTGCCATGCTTTCCTTTTGGAATGTTTGGGAAATCAAAAAACGTCATATCCGTTCCAGCGCTTCCTTTGTCATCTGCAAAGAATAAATGATAGGTTTTAATATCATCTTGGTTGACTGTTTTCTTCACTAATCGCATACCTAGGACATATGTGAAAAATTCATAGTTCTTCTCTGCGCTACTTGTGATAGCCGTTACATGGTGAATTCCTTTTAAATGATTCATCATTTTTCCTCCTTTAATTTACCCTTAATTAAATTATCTTTAATTCGAGATATTATATTAAAAAAATTTTACAATGTCGCTGCATGAAGTCCAATCCGTTTAAGTAATTCAATCGTGTCATTAATATCCTCATCTGATAACTGTTCAAAGATTTCTTCAATCTTCGCTTCATGCTGAGGAAAATGTTCATCCATAAACGCCTTCCCGGAAATCGTGATAGCAGCAAAAGTCACACGACGATCACTTGGACAAGCTTTGCGAATTGCATAATTCTTCTGCTCAAGCTTATCTATTACATACGTGATACTACCACTTGAAATAAGAATCTTCTTCCCGATAATTTGTATCGGTTGATCACCTTTATGGTATAACAATTCCAAAACAGCAAATTCGGTTTGATTCAAACCATGTAAGGCTATATTCTTTTTCAGAACTTCTTGAACGGCTTGGGAGGCACGAATCATAACTGTAACTGCTTTTAATTTATTATTAGCTGATACCATTCGTTTCCCTTCTTTCAATTTATCTTTAATTTATTTATCTTCAATGTATTTATCTTGAACCTGAGATAAATTTAACATGTATTTTATCACTTGTCAATCGTTTAAGACTTATTAATACAAGTCGCTTGAAAATAGCTATGGTTTCTTAGTCGTTATAATTTGCGTCTAGCGTTACCCTCCAACCAACCCACACGATCAAAGTTCTTTGCTGAAGATGCAATTTCAGGATTTTGTACAACCTGTAGTGCGCTTACGTCAACCTGTAGGCAAGATTTAAAAGGAAAGTTGCTCAGTAGAATAATAGGATACAAGTGAAGTCAATGACATTCCTTCAACCAACAAACAATCCCGATCAAACACGATTAGCTCAAATTCATCATTCTTCTTACTCTTCCCAACCTCACCTGTTGCATTTATTATAGTTGAGCCCATGTCTTTTCTGAGGCGTTCAACGAATGTAAACATGTCATAATATTGCTCTGCATGTGCAAAAAAAGCATCTGCAAAATGCACATTCATTAAGATGTTATTTTTAATAACCCTTATTGCAGGGTTTCCATTAGAAACTTCAACACTGTGAATTCTTCCTGTAACTGTTCTCGTCTGTCCTACATCGGTTTCTTTCAGTGAATCGACATCACGTTTGTATAGTCGTCCTTTAGTTGATTGAGCTTCTGCAGTCATTTTAGTGGGATCCGAAACAATGGTAAGGGTCAACTGTTGTGACGTTTCATTTACTTTTGGTTTCTTACTTTTATTGGTGAGGGATTGACGTTTCTCTTCTGCTTGCTTCCATCTTTCTTCTTCACTTATGCTTTCCATTTCATAAGCCTCTTTTAGAGACTTTTTTATTTGATCACCAGATACAATCCCGATGACAGTACCTGATTTCCTGATACCAGATCTGCCCTCTTCTTTATCGAAGAAAAATGGACATTCTTTAGCATGTTTACTCTCTCTCCAGGTTCTCAAGTAATTTTTATTGCCTGATTTAGCTACAAAACAAAGTCTGGCATAACAATTCCTAGTTGCACAGAAAATTTTTTTTTCGTATTTTTTCATATATTTTTCTGTCGTGATTTCCCGCAAGCTAATTAGCTTTCTATCACTCTTGCTGTGATAAATTGCATCAAGAATTTTCATCTGTTTACCCCCAAGTCAATTAATAAATTTAATAACGTTTTTTTATCCAGCTATAACAATGGTAACATATTACAAATAATTTGTTTAATTTTTCTGATAATATAAAAGGTGTTTATATATCTTTTCATTGAATGAAAGAGCCGTGTTGATTGGAGGTTTTTTTTATGTAGAAAAAAACGCAATTGTATTTAAACTAGGGACGATATTTTATTGATTCTTTTCATTTAATATACAAGATACTCTACACTCATCCGCGAGTGTGAGGACAGACTCAGTAGTTTAATATAGACATTGTTCGATGTATGATAGGGTTAGGAATATATGAAGGAGTTGTGATCGATGAAGTGGATGTATTTATTGATGTCAATCGCTGGAGGAGTCGCAATTGGCATACAGGCGATTGTTAACGGTGGATTAGGTAAGAAAGTGGGCACTATCGAAGCGTCTTTTATATCCTTTTTTATCGGAACAATTGCTTTATTGGTTACGATGCTATGTTTTGGAAAAGGCAATTTGTTCGCCATCAATGAAGTTCCTAAATGGCAATTGATTGGTGGACTGCTGGGAGCTTTTTATGTATTTATACTGGTCATGTCAGTTCCTAAAATTGGCGTAACCGCTACTTTTTTTTCAATTATTGCTGGACAACTTTTGATTTCAGCCATCATTGACCATTTCGGTTTATTCGGTGGCCAAACGTATCCTTTAAACATAAAAAAAGCAATCGCAATTTTGCTGATGTTCGGTTCCATTTATTTATATAACCAAAAGTAGTCAATTGCAACAGGTTAATAGAGTCTGCTTGTCAGTAACATTCATAACGACTCCATAATAATCAAGAAAAAGAACTGAACGATTATGAAAGAAAAGGGATGATTAACATCCC